>URPI01000120.1 GCA_900549705.1 uncultured Eubacteriales bacterium | reverse complement strand
AGCATATATCTTTACCTCGCTAAATCCCGATTTGTTGAACTGTTACTCAGTATAGCATACATAAAATTTTGTGGCAAGAATGATTTGACATTCTATCTGCTTGCCATCTGACCGGAGAAGAAGACCGGCTACATCCCGCTATAAAAAATTCGCCGCTTGGCTTCCGCATCCGGTGCCTCCGGGGTCTGGGTGGAAAACAGCCCATACAGGCTGCCCAGCCGCAGCTCCTCCGGGCTGACATCTTCACCGGCGTTGCGGAATTCTGGGTGCGCTCGGAGAATTTGCCGCCCCCGGGAGGAAAAACCCAGCACCCGAACGGTGGAGGGTGCCACCCCCATCTGCTCCCGGGTCAGCCCCAGAAAGGCGCACAGAATCATCCGGTCAATCCGGGTGCGGGTGTAGCGCTTGGACTTGACCGCATCCACAATCTCAGAAAGCGTAGCATATCGCCCGGCGGCCTTCATCAGCTTCCGCCACAGCCCTTCGGAGCCATAGGGCAGCGCTTCAAATTCCGCTTCCGACATGGTGCGCAGGCGGGCGAGGATGGCTCGCTCCCCGGCTTCCAGGGTGTGCAGCGTGGCATTTTGAAACAGCGCTGCCGCTTGCGGGGGAACGGCATCCTCCCAGCTGCCGCCGGAAACCATCTGCTGCCGCACGGCGGTGGCGGAGGGAGCGTCGGTGCAGAGGGCGGTATCGTGATAGCTGCCCGCCCGGAAAATGGGCAGCGGTTCCATGGCGCTGCCCTGCTGCAACATGGCCTTGGTGTATTCGATGCCCAGGATATTGTTGGGGCTGGATACGTCCAAGGCAATGCCCATTTGCGCCAGAGCTTGGCTGCGGGCAACCGGGAAGGAGCAGCCGGTGGAAAGCGCCTGGCGCAGCAGCGGGGGGAATTCCGGGGCGCAGAGCGCCCGGGCGGTTTGCAGCAGCGCTTCTTTGTCCATGGATTCCGTGCCGAAGCACAGCCGGTCGCAGCAGCGGGAGGCAATGGCAACGCCCCCGGCGGCAAACCCCTCGGCGGAAGACAGGGAAATTTCGGGGGGAAGCTCCAGCACCAGGTCAGCGCCGCAAAGAATGGCAGCCTGGGCACGGATGGATTTATCAACAATGGCAGGAGCGCCCCGCTGGACGTAATTGCCACTCATCAGGCACACAATGGCAGTATCCTCCCCCCACATTTCCCGGATGTGCCGGAACTGGCTCAGATGCCCATTGTGAAAGGGGTTATATTCGCAAACAATGCCGACCGTTTTCATGGCATACGCTCCTTTTGCAAAAAAATTCGCTTTTAGGGGTTGAGAAAAAAAGGAATATGGACTATAATGAATCAAGCAATGGAAATTATATCATATTTTCCGTGATTATGTAACACAAAATTATCTAGGAGGTAATTCCAATGAACGTTTTGATTATCAACGCCGGCAGTTCCTCTCTGAAGTATCAGCTGATGAACCCCGAAACCGGCGATGTCTCCGCCAAGGGCCTGTGCGAGCGCATCTATATTGATGGCCGCCTGACCCACAAGGTGGGCGACAAGAAGGTGGTCAAGGACATTCCCATGCCCACCCATTCCGAGGCCATTGCCGCTGTTCTGGAGATTCTGGTTGACCCCGTTGACGGTGTCATCAAGTCCGTGGACGAAATTGACGCTGTGGGTCACCGTGTGCTGCACGGCGGTATGGAGTTCTCCGATTCCTGCATCATCAACGATGATGTCATCAAGGCCATCGAAAAGTGCATTCCCCTTGGCCCTCTGCATAACCCCGCAAACCTGATGGGCATTCGTGCCTGCCAGGCTGTTATGCCCAACACCCCCCAGGTTGCTGTGTTCGATACCGCTTTCCATATGACCATGCCCCCCAAGGCCTACCGCTACGCCATTCCCACCGAGTACTTCAAGAATGACGACATTCGCCGCTATGGCTTCCACGGCACTTCCCACAAGTATGTTGCCCGCCGTACCGCCGAGCTGGTTGGCAAGAAGGAATTCAAGATGGTCAACTGCCACCTGGGCAACGGTTCCTCTCTGTCCGCCATCAAGGACGGCAAGTGCATGGATACTTCCATGGGCCTCAGCCCTCTTGCCGGTGTCCCCATGGGTACCCGCTCCGGCGACATCGATGCCTGCGTGGTGCAGTTCATCTGCAACAAGTATGGCATGAGCGTGGATGACTGCCTGACGATGCTCAACAAGAAGTCCGGTATGCTGGCACTGTCCGGCGTGTCCTCCGACTTCCGTGACCTGAACGACGGCGCCGAGGCCGGCAACGAGGATTGCCAGCTGGCTCTGGACAAGTTCGCATACGAGGTTGCCAAGTATGTGGGCGCTTACGCCGCTGCCCTCAACGGCATCGACGTGCTGACCTTCACCGCCGGCGTGGGCGAGAATGACAGCGTCGTTCGCCGGATGGTCTGCGACTACCTGGGCTTCTTGGGCGTGGAGCTGGATCCCGAGCTGAACAAGACCCGCGGCAAGGAAATGATGATTTCCACTCCCAACTCCAAGATTCAGGTTTGGGTTGTGCCCACCAATGAGGAGCTGATGATTGCTCAGGATACCGCTGAGCTGGTCAACGCTGCCAAGCAGTAAGGAATATTCCGGGCCGCCGCATTTTTGCGGCGGCTCAATTTATAACAGGGAGAAGATACCATGGAAACAGTTGCACAGCGCTTCTTGCGATATGTCGCCTTTGATACCCAGTCCGATGAACTGTCGGAAACCTGCCCCTCCACCGAAAAGCAGAAAGCATTGGGGCAGCAGCTGGTGGAGGATATGAAAGCCATGGGCATTGCGGATGCCCGCATGGATGAAAACGGTTATGTCTATGGCACTGTCCCCGGCGATCCCAGCCTTCCCACCATTGGCCTGATTGCCCATATGGATACTGCCCCGGATGCCCCCGGCGCAAACGTCCGGGCGAAGATTGTCCCCTACAGCGGGGAAGATGTGCTTCTGAATGAAGAAAAGCAGATTTATCTCCGGGAAGATGACTATCCCATCCTGAAAAACAGCCGGGGCAAGCACCTGATTGTCACCGATGGCACCACCCTGCTGGGGGCGGACGACAAGGCAGGCGTGGCGGAAATTCTCACCGCTGCCCAGAATCTGATTGCCCAGGGAGGCCGCCATGCCACCCTGAAAATTGGCTTCACGCCGGACGAGGAAATTGGCAGAGGTGCCGACCAATTTGATGTTCCGGGCTTTGGGGCGGACTATGCCTATACGGCGGACGGCGGCACCGTGGGGGAGATTGAGTATGAGAACTTCAATGCCGCCGGTGCCAAGGTGGTGTTCCATGGCCTGAACATCCACCCCGGCTCTGCCAAGGATAAAATGGTTAACTCCATGTATATCGCCATGGAATTTCAGTCCATGCTGCCCCGGGCGCAGAAGCCGGAGTATACCCAGGGCTATGAGGGCTTCATTCACCTGACCCATATGGAGGGCGAGGTGGAGGAGAGCCACCTGGAATACATTTTGCGGGAGCATGACCTGGAAAAACTGAACCGCCAGAAAAAGGTGATGGAGGCGGCTGCCGCATTCCTCAATGCAAAATATGGCATGGGAACGGTGGAGCTGACCATCAAGGACAGCTATTATAATATGAAACAGTGCATCCTGCCCCACATGGAAATTGTGGAGCGCGCCAAGGCTGCCATGGAAAAAGCGGGGATGAAGCCCAGAGAAGTGCCCATCCGTGGCGGTACGGACGGCGCAAGACTGTCCTACGAGGGATTGCTGTGCCCCAACCTGTGTACCGGCGGCGAAAACTTCCATGGCAGATTTGAGTTCATTCCCGTGGAAGACATGGAGCAGTGCGTCCGGATGCTGGAGCATCTTCTGAGAGATTTCTAAGGGAAAGCGGTGCAGGGGTTGCTTGCTAGGCGAACCCTACAGGGCGTGTGCAAAAAAGGAGGCTGTCCATCTGGACAGCCTCCAAATTTTGGCGCTTAGCCTTCAAAATCTTCCTCGTCAGCCACGGGAGTGCCTTCTTCCACCACAGGGGCTTCGGGGGCGGCAGCTTCCTCGGTCTCCGCGGCGGCGGGAGCCTTGGCGGTCTCCTCGGTCACGGGAGCATCTTCCTCGGCCTTTTCCTCGGCAGCGGGAGCCTCAGCAGCGGGCTGCTCTTCCTGCTTCACTTCGTCAGTGGTGTAGTGGAAGGTTGCGATGGGGGTGCTGTCGCAGCCCAGCAGACGCTTGGCCCAGGCCACAATCTTGTCGCCATAGGTGGCAACGATGTAAACGGCACCAACCACAGCAGCCAGCGCAGAAATGACCTTTAGAAAGGTATTGAATTTGTTCATCATGCGAACCTCCTGATTTCTTTTGAGTGTATCCCTAGTATACCCAACAAATGGGAAAAATGCAATATATAAAATGTGAATAAACGAATTTTTAAGGAACTCAGACGTAGCCGTACAGCCCCCGGACGCTGACCTCGCCGGAATTGACGTGCTCCACCGTGCCATCGGTGTATTGCACTACCAGTGCGCCCTCCGGGTCTACATCCAGTGCCAGCCCATGGCGGACACTGTCATTGCGGACAACACTGACGGTCTGCCCGATGGTGATGCAGTCCCGGCGGTAATCCGCCAGCAGCGCTTCCTTCTGAGTCAGCAGCCGGGTGTTCATTTCATAAAAAGCATCAGTCATGCTTGCGGCCACCAATGCCCGGTCAACCGGCTTTCCGCAGGCCATTTTCAGGGAGCCTGCAACCTCCCGGATTTCCGGCGGGAAGTCCGCAGGAGACTGGTTGCAGTTGATGCCGATGCCGATGATTGCATAGGCAATGTTGCCGTCCTTTCCCAGCCCCATTTCCGTCAGAATCCCCGCCAGCTTCCGCTTTTCATACACAATGTCGTTGGTCCATTTCACCCGGGGGCGAATGGCGGCGGCAGCCTGGATGGCATCGCAGGCGGCGCTTCCGGCGGCACAGGTCAGGTGCATCAGCTCTAGGGGAGAGCAGTTGGGACGCAGCAGCACGCTCATGTAAATCCCGGTTTCCGGGGGAGAGAGGAAGGTTCTGCCCAGCCGCCCCCGCCCACCGGTCTGGCATCCGGCAACCAGCGTGGTGCCCTCCGGGGCACCCTGGGCAGCCAGCTCCTTGAGCACATCGTTGGTGGAAGTGATGGTGTCAAAATATTGAATGGTGTCCCGCCAGGGGGCGGCGGTCAGATGGGAAAGAATGGAATCCAGCATATTGTCTCCTCAGTCGATGTCGTTTTGAACTTCCTCGGGGGGCGTGTCCAGCAGCTCCGGGTGCATCACCAGGCGGCGGAAATGCTTAAAGAAGGTGGCATAGTAGAAGCCGTCCACAATGCGCTCATCCAGGGTGAAGCGGAAGTCCACATATTTTTTCTGCACCAGTGTGCCGTCCTCCTGCACCTCAATGGCTCTGCGCTTGCAGCCAAAGGCACCGAACACCGGCAGATTGCCGAAATCATAGAGGTGATGGTAAATGGGGGGAATGCCCAGACTGCCCATGGAGGTAAAGAAGATGCTGCCGTGGAAGGGGCTTACTTCCAGCAGAAATTTGGGAAGCAGACCAAAGTAGTCCAGCAATTTGAGCAGCCACACCAAAAATTTCAGGAACACGCCGGGAACCATCATCAGGGCGCGGGCAGTGTTGTCAAAGCTGGAATCCAGGGGCGCTTCCTTCGCTTCGGTCAGCGCTGCGTTGACCTTGCGATAGACATCGGCAGCGGTGTCCCGGGGATTCAGGTGCACTTTAATGATGGTCTCCGGGGCGGTGGTGCTCATTTCCTTTTTGATGGTCAGGCAGAACTGAATGTCCTCACCTCTGGAATAGACCTTCTGACCGGCGATAAACCGATTGAGGCCGGGGTATTTGGCCAGGGTGCGGCAGTAGCACGCCAGAAATACGTGCATGATGCTGAAACCAACCAGACCCTCCCGGCGCTTCTGCCGGATGTAACGGTCGGCATTGGTGATTTCAAAGGATTCCTCAAAGGAGTTGGTGGAGCCGTTTCGATTCACCATGATGTAAGGGGACACCTGATCCATAGGAGCAAGGGAGCGCAGCCGCCGTCCGTCACTGCGGTCGCCCCACCGGCGGTGATACTGCCCCACCGGATGACTGCGGATGGCAAAGGACAGAAGAAAGCAAGCAATGATGCAAATGAGGTCGGCATGGATGCGCACCAGACCGTCCCAACTTTTTCCCAGCACCACAGGCCGGTTGTTATACAGCACGATGACCAGGGTGTTCAGCAGGATGAAGGGCAGACACCACACCATCTGCTTGCGGACACCGGAGGTGATTTCGCCATAAACCAGGGTCAGAAACATCAGGGCGATGAAAAAGAGGCTGATATAAAGTCTGCTTTGAATGACGTGCAGGATGCAGATGCCGCCGTATAGCGCCATCATCCCAACGGGAATGGTGGTTTTATAAAAGCACTCCTCGCCATCGGCCAGGATAATGAAAAGATACAGCAGGGTGGCTGCCATGGGCAGCACAATCTGCCCCCAGAAGCCAACTGTCCCGGCGTGTTTGGTGAATCCGAAGACCACCACCCGGGCAACCAGGGAATACATCAGCAAAACGGATGCAAGCCGGGTGAAGAAGTTCTTTCTCGTCACATATAGGTGAACTCTGTTTTCCATCTTTCTTCTTCCTTTCTCATGGTTGCAGCAGCTGCTTCATGGCGGCGATAAACTCCGGGTTTGTGCCGCAGCAGCCGCCCAGAAGAAGCGCGCCGTTCTGGGCGCACTGCTTCATGATGTCCGAAAAGCCCTCCTTGGA
>URPI01000119.1 GCA_900549705.1 uncultured Eubacteriales bacterium | reverse complement strand
GGGGGTGGCGGTAGGTGGATGGTATGCGTTCGCCATACCCGTAGGGGCGTATGCCCTGTCAGTGGGAGGCTAGGAGCCTCCCCTACGATGGCGATGCAAAGGATACCATATAACATCATAGTACACTCCCTCAGCCTCGCTTCGCTCAGCAGCTCCCTCAAAGAGGGAGCCAAGGGCACTTCGTGCCAGCGGGAGGCTAAGAGCCTCCCCTACGGGTGCGGTGGAAGCCAAGGACGCATTGCGCCGGGCGGGGAACTGCCCCTGCGATATACTGCAAATCTACAATAGAAGGTATTTTACGATGAATCAACTGATTTTGGCCTCCGGGTCACCCCGGCGGCGGGAGCTGCTGGGTTTGTTCGGCATCCCCTTTGCTGTACACGCCGCAGACATTGACGAAACCATGGACCCGGACAAATCTCCCAAAGACGAGGTTGCCCGGGTCAGCCGGTGCAAGGCTGCGGCCATCCGCCGGGAAGAAGGAGACGCGGTCATCGCCGCCGACACCATTGTGGTGTGCCAGGGCAAGGTGCTGGGCAAGCCCCACAGCCGCCAGCAGGCAATTGATATGCTCCGGCTGCTGTCCGGCCGGGAGCATCAGGTGATGACCGGCTGCACTGTGCTCTACGGCGACCGGCAGGAAACCTTTACTGAGGTCACCACCCTTCACTTCCGCCCCCTGAGCCAGCGCGAAATCGAGCGCTATGTGGATTCCGGTGAGCCGATGGACAAGGCCGGTGCCTATGGCATCCAGGGCGGCGCTGCCCTGTTCTGCACCGGGATGGAGGGCGACTACTACAATGTGATGGGGCTTCCCGTGTGCCGTCTGGGCACGGTTCTGCGCAGCCTGGGCATCTGGGAGGAATAATATGCGTCAACTGTTCAACACCAAGCTGAAAATTATTATCATTGTGGCGGTGCTGCTGACGGCGGCTCTGTCCGTGATGGCCGGTCTGACCAACCACAGCATCCCGGAGCTGCTGGTGCAGGGCATTGTTGCCCCTTTTCGGGCGGCAGGCACGGCTCTGACCAAAACCGCCGAGCGATACTACAGCTATATGTTCCGCTATGAGGCGCTGGAAGCGGAAAACGAAGCGCTGAAAAAGCAGGTGGCCGAACTTCAGGACACCGCCCGAAAGGCCGATGCCACTGAGCGTGAAAACACCCGTCTGCGCAACACCATGAAGCTGCTGGAATCCCACGATACCTATGAAGAAGTGGATGCCTATATCATCGGCTGGAGCTCCACCGACTGGTCCAATACCCTGACCATCAACCGGGGCACCAGTGCCGGCATTACCGAAAACATGGTTGCCATTACCGACAACGGTGAGGTGGTGGGTCTGGTGAGCCAGGTGGGTCCCAACTTTGCCGTGGTAAAAACCGTGCTGGACTCCACGCTGGAAATTTCCGCCACCATTGCCACCTCCGGCTACAACGGCATGGTCAGCGGCGGCTATATTGAGGGCAACGACAAGTACCTGCAAATGGACTATCTCCCCTCCTCCGCCATCATCCGCAACAAAGACCAGGTGGTGACCTCCGGCTCCACCCTGTACCCCCGGGGTCTGATTCTGGGCAGTGTGGTGGATGCCGGCTTCAAGGAGACCGGCGTTGCCAAGTACGCCGTGCTGAAGCCCGCCGCGGAAATCAGCTCTTTGGAGCAGATTTTCATCGTCACCAATTTCCGCACCGAGAGTGAGGTCACCAATGGCAACTGAACGTCCATCCCGCCCCCGCAGGAGCAGCTCTGCCAGGCGCTCCGCTCGGGCTCCCGCCCGTCGCGCCCCCGCGAAGCCCAAACAGCGGCAAAAGCGAGTGCGCCGCACCCTGCCCTATGAATTCAAGCCGGATGCCCGCCGGGTCAGTCCCTTCAAATCCCTGCGCTTCACCCATTTGCAGTGGCTGCAGCTGCTGCGCTGGGTCTGCTATGCGGCCATGTGTATGCTGTGTCTGGTGGTGCAGGACTCCATCATGAGCCGGATTGCCATCTTCGGTGCCACCACTGATTTGGCGGTTTCCGCCATGCTGCTCATTGCCGTGCTGGAGGGCAGTGAGGTGGGAAGCATCTTCATTCTGATTGCTTCCACCATCTTCTATTTCTCCGGCTCCGCCCCCGGCCCCTACAGCGTGGCAATGCTCACTATTTTGGGCTTGGCAGCTTCCCTGCTGCGTCAGGCCGTCTGGACCAGAAGCCGCGGCTCCATCGTGCTGTGCGCCGGGGCTGCCGCATTCCTGTATGAAATAGGGCTGTATGTGGTGGGTCTTTTCCTGGGTCTGACCCGCTGGTATCGGTTCCCCCGCTTCTTCTTTATCGGTGTCTTCACCGCACTGATGATTTTCCCGCTTTATCCCATTATCTACCGCATTGGACAAATTGGAGGCTATCAATGGAAAGAATGACCCGTTTTCGGTCGTATGTCCTGCTGGGTCTTTTTGGCTTTGTCATGTTCCTGTATGCAACAAAGCTCTTCTCCCTTCAGATTATCGAGACAAACGGCAACACCGACAACGCAACCACCTATTCCACCATCACCACCGTCCGCGCCGCCCGGGGCGATATTCTGGATCGCAACGGCAACGTCCTGGTTGGCAACCGCGCCAGCTATAACCTGGTGTTCAACCACTATGTTATCAAATCAGCGGACAACCGTAATCAGTACCTCTACGACCTGTTGAAAAAATGTGAGGAGCTGGGTGTGGAGCACAACGACCATTTCCCCGTGTCCAAAACCCGTCCCTTCGTTTATACGCTGGACAGCTACAACACCTCCTGGCAGCGGTATTACCAGAGCTACATGACCGGCTGGGGTCTGGACCCCGACGTGACCGCCCCCCTGCTGGTGGAAAAAATGCGCGCCCGCTATGAAATTCCTGAGGACTGGACGGACGAGGAAGCCCGCGGTGTGATTGGCTTGCGGTATGAGTTTGACCTGCGTGGTCTGACCAACCTGGCCAACTATACCTTCATCGAGGACATTTCCAACGAGAATCTGTCCGCCATTCTGGAACTGAACACGCCCGGCCTGATGGTGGAAGCCTCCACCGTCCGGGAATATCACACCAAGTACGCCGCCCATATTCTGGGCTACATGGGCAAAATGAACGATGCCGACTGGGCCAAGTATAAAGAACAAGGCTACTCCATGGACGCGCAGGTTGGCCAGGCAGGCTTTGAGCAGGCCTTTGAAGAGTACCTCCACGGCATTGACGGCAGCCGTCTGGACGTCGTTTCCAAGGAAGGCGCCATTGTCCGTCAGAGCTATCTGGAGGGCAAAGAGCCGATTGCCGGCAACAACGTGGAAACCACCATTGACATCACCCTGCAAAAAGTTGCCGAGGATTCTCTCACCGAGGTCATGCAGCGGTTGGTTGACCCGGAGCAAAACACCTCCACGGATGCACTGGATGCCGAGGGTGCCGCCGTGGTGGTGATGAAGGTGAAAACCGGTGAGATTCTGGCCTGTGCCAGCTACCCCACCTATGACCTGTCCACCATGAACGAGGATTGGGACGATATCATGGCCGACCCCCTCAAGCCCTTCTTCAACCGCGCCTTCGGCGCTGCCTACGCCCCCGGCTCCACCTTTAAGATGTGTACCCTGGTTTCCGCCATGGAAAACGTTGACAAGGATGGCAAACGGATTCTTGGCTACATGGAAACCATTCAGGATAAGGGTGTGTTCACTGAGCTGGGCGAAGGCTTTAACCCCAAATGCTTGCTGTACTCCTCCGTGTATGCCACCCATGGCACCATTGATGCCACCGATGCCCTGAAGGTCTCCTGCAACTATTTCTTCTATATTCTGGGCTACCGCCTCACCTGGCAGATGATGGATGAAACCGCCAAGGGCTTCGGCCTGGGCGAACCAACCGGCATTGAGCTGACCGAAAAAACCGGCTGGCGCTCCAACCCCACCAGTAAAGCGGCCTCCTACACCGGCCCCGATGCCGTGTGGAACGCAGGTGACCGCGTTCTGACCGCCATCGGCCAGTCCGAGAACCGTTATACCCCCTTGCAGCTGTGCGTGTACGCCTGCACCCTGGCAAACCGGGGCACCCGCTACCGCGCCACCTTCCTCAACCGTGTCGCCTCCTCTGACTACCGCACCCTGATCAAGCAGACCGAGCCGGAAGTTGTGAGCAAGATGGACATCTCCTACGACACCTACGAGGTCTATATGAACGGTATGCGGAAGGTCGTTACCGAAATTGGCGGTACTGCCAACAAGTATTTCGGTGGCCGGGAAGCCGCCAAGCCCTTCCCCGTGGCCGTGTGCGCCAAGACCGGAACGGCAGAGCACGCCTCCGGCGGCTCTGACCATGGCGCGTTTATCTGCTTTGCACCCATGGAGAATCCAGAGATTGCCGTTGCCGTCTACGGCGAAAAGGCAGCCCACGGCTCCTGGCTGGCCCCTGTGGCACAGGACATCCTGGAAGCCTACTTTGAAATGGAAGCCGCCAGCGACGTTTACACTTACGAAAACCAGGTGGGCTAAGATCCTTTCTTAAAATTACCCCAACGGGGCGTGTGCGAAAATGCATACGCCCCGTTATTTTATTGCCGCACCCCATCGTAGGGGAGGCTCTTAGCCTCCCGCCCGTTTCCAGGATAGGGCGGTTCGGTGAATGGCAAAATTGTAAGTCTACTGCCCCTTGGCTTCCCCGGGGGAAGCCAAGGGCGGTAACCGAAAGCTGGTTTCGTTCATTGAGCCACTCAATCACCCAACCCTGCGGGCGGATGCTGTCCGCCCCTGCAAGCTCAAAAAACGCCGGGGGAAAATCTCCCCCAGCGCTTTGCGTATGCAATTTTTTATGCCAGAATCAGCTTGACGGCAGATGCCAGCGTGTCCTTCTGTGCCTGGGCTTCTTCCAGATTCTTGCCCAGGGTGGTGTAGTATGCCTTAATCTTCGGCTCGGTGCCGGAGGGGCGAATCACCACCGTGGCGCCGCCTTCCAGGGCATACACCAGCACATTGGCGGCGGGCAGACCGGTCTGCTCCGGCTTTTCATAATCGGTGACCTGGGTGACGGCGTAGCCTGCAATCTCCTTGGGCGGCACCTGCCGCAGGGCGTGCATAATGGCAGCCATCTTGTCCATGCCGCTGAGGCCGGGGAACTCGAAAGAATCGGTCTGGTTCAGGTAACGACCGAACCTGGCATAGATTTCCTCCAGCCGCTCCTTGATGGAGGAGCCGATGGAGCGATAGTAAGCAGCCATTTCGCAAATCAGCATGGAGCCGATGATGGCATCCTTGTCCCGCACATAGGGGCCAGCCAGATAGCCATAGCTCTCCTCGAAGCCGAAGATGAACCGATCCACCTCGCCCGCTGCTTCCAGCCGGGCAATCTGGTCGCCAATCCACTTAAAGCCGGTGAGCACATTGCGCATTTCCACGCCGTAGCTCTTTGCAACCGCATCGGCAAGCGGGGTGGACACCAGGGACTTGACCGCCACAGGATTTTTGGGCATGGCACCCTTTTCAATCCGTCCGGCGCAGATGTAGTCCAGCAGCAGCACGCCTACCTCGTTGCCGCTGACCAGCTGATAGGAGCCGTCGGGGCAGCGAATGGCGATGCCCACCCGGTCTGCATCCGGGTCGGTAGCCAGCATCAGGTCTGCGCCGGTCTTTTCAGCCAGCTCCAGGCCCAGCCGCAGCGCCTCGAAAATTTCGGGGTTGGGATAGGGGCAGGTGGGGAAATTGCCATCGGGATACTGCTGCTCCGGCACGATGGTAATGTCATCAATGCCGATGTCGTGGAGAATCCGGGTCACGGGCACCAGACCGGAGCCGTTCAGCGGGGAATACACCAGCTTCAGACCGGCGGTCTTGCACAGGCCGGGACGCACGGAGCGCGCCTTAATGGCATCGTACAGTGCCTCTTTGCAGTCGTCGCCCACATAGGAAATCAAACCGGAGTCCAGCCCCTCCTGGAAGGAAATCAGCTTTGCACCGGTGAGAATGTCGGTTTTCTGGATTTCATCGTAAATCACGGCGGCGGCATCGTCGGTCACCTGGCAGCCGTCAGGGCCATAGGCCTTGTAGCCATTGTACTTGGCGGGGTTGTGGGAAGCAGTAATCATCACGCCTGCGTTGGCATGGTAATACCGGGTGGCAAAGGACAGAGCGGGCACGGGCATCAGGGCATCATAAATGCGCACCTTTACGCCGTTGGCAGCCAGCACCCGGGCAGCCTCTTTGGCAAACACATCAGAGTTGATGCGGCTGTCATAAGAAATGGCAACCAGCTGATTGCCCCCCTGGGTCTTCACCCAGTTGGCAAGGCCCTGGGTGGCCTGACGCACGGTGTAAATATTCATCCGGTTGGAACCGGCACCCAGCACGCCCCGCAAACCGGCAGTACCGAATTTCAGCGCAACCGCAAAGCGCTCTTTGATTTCGTTGTCATTACCGGCAATGGCCGCCAGCTCCGCCGTGAGTGCCGGGTCATCCAGCCGGGCTTCCTGCCAGCGTTTATAATCATCCAAATACATCTTTCTTCACCATTCCTTATGTTCAATATTGATTGGTTTTACACAAATTCGCTGAGAATACTATAAAACATTTTTATGGTTTTGTCAATGCTGCCGGTTTTGTTATCACGACGATTGCATGAGTAACCAATTTGTGAATGATAGGGACTCTTAGCAGTCCGTCCTCTCCTGGAACAGATGGGTATGTTGAATGGTGCCAGCTCCCGCAACCTCCCCCTTGGCTTCCCCCGGGGGTGTTGCAGAGCGCAGCGAATCTTTCAAAATCATGATTGCCAGTGGCAATCAT
>URPI01000118.1 GCA_900549705.1 uncultured Eubacteriales bacterium | reverse complement strand
GGCGTGGGTCGTATTCGTCCATCTTGCCGGAGGACACCTGGAACTCCCCATAAAAATAGGTGACGGTACTGTTGCTTCTGTCATACTGAATCTGGCAAACAGGCTGGATGTTCCCGGCAGGGCTTTCCTCCGAGAGGAAAACGGAATAGCGGCTTTGGCTGCTCAGTGCGTTCAGCGCATTGGTGCAGCGGGTCAGTGCGTCCTCCTCTGCGTCCGGCAGCTTCTCCCGGTAAATGCGGAAGCCGGTCTGGAAAGTGGCGGATTCCGTGTCGCTGCTGATGGTCATCACGATGCGGTAGTCACCGGCGGGGAGAGCGCCGTAGTTCAGCGCCCAGTCAATGTCATGGCCATAGTCGCCAATGCTATTGTTTCTGCTCTGGGCGAACCCGATTCCTGTCTTTACCACATCATAGTAAGGGTCAGGGCCTTCCACCGGCTCCCATGATGTGCCGTTCCAGCGCTCCAGATGAGAATTGCCAATGGTCATGCTCTCGGAGCCGAGGATGAACCGCTCCTCCACAACACACGCAAAGTAACCGCCGGTGGGGGAGGTGGCATCCATATACAGCGTGATGCCCCAATCCGGGTTCGGCTCCAGCGCCGGTGCTTCGGCAAAGCTGAGGCTTTCCGGTGCTTGATGGCTGCTTTGCTGCAAGGCCGCCTGGGGATCGGAAACTGCCTGGGCGGGATTCGTCAGCAGGCACAGGGATACAAAGGCAATGGACAGCACGCCCATCAGGCTCATCCAGACGGCGGGCTTGCGATAGCTCAGGGCGGATTTAATGCGGTATTTCACGCTGACCTCGCCAAAGGCAACCGGGCAGGCAGCATAGTAAATCCGATTGGTGCTGCATTGCAGCAGGGCAGAGGCATATTGCTTCCGCTCGTCCAGCTCCATAAACTGCACCACTCGCTCGTCACAGGCAATCTCAATGTCCTTGCACAGCATCAGATAGGCAACCCACACCAGGGGATTGAACCAGTGCAGTGCCAGCGCAAGGAAGGCGATGACCTTTATCCAGTGGTCGCCCTTTTCCAGATGGGTGCGCTCGTGAGCCAGAATCTGCGTGCGGGCGGCGGGGCTCATGCCGCTGGGAATGTAAATCTTCGGCTTGAAGAAGCCCAGCACAAAAGCGGTTTCAATCTGGTCGGATTCATAACCGCCCCGCACCTTCACAGCACCCTTGACCTGCTTTTGCAGCCGCAGATAGGCAAGTAGACTTCCTGCCACAATTAGTGCGGCAACGCATCCCCATACAATCCATACCAGCTGAGAGGAGATGGCAGGCAGCCGGATGGAAGTGGGCTGTAGACTAAAGGCACTTTGGACGGAAATGGGCATCAGCAGCCGGATGCCTGCCAGCATCCAAAGGAAGCAGATGTACTTGCGGGGCGTTTTTTTCAGCAGCAGCCGCAGAAGCATCACTGCCAGAATGACAACGCTGCCGTGAATGCTTGCAGTGAGAAGATTCTGACAAAACCGGATCATGGTTCTCCCTCCTCTTGATAGCTGTCGATGAAGTCCTGAAGCTGCTTTACCTCGCTTTTGGTCAGCCGCTTGGTGCGGGAAAAGGCTGCCAGGAACGCAGGCATAGAGCCTTCAAAGGTATCTTCCATCATTTCGTCCAGTCGGCTTTTTTGGGCATCCTCTTTGGAGATGAGACTGGTGACCGTGGCGTTTTCGTTTTTTACCACGCCCCGTTCCTCCAGCCGCCGGATGACCGTATAGGTGGTGGCTTTTGACCACCCCAGCTGCTCCTTGCACAGTGCCACCAGCCGGGTGGAATTCACCGGCTCATGGTCCCACAGCAGCAGGCAGAAGCGGTATTCACTTTCAAAGATTTTTGGCGCTGCCATGTTATTCCTCCTTTTTACATTTTCATCCGGTGCAAAGCCGGAGGTACTTTTTTGGATAAAGGATTAGTCTCCGATGTAGTTGTCTCGCATTTTTTCGCCGTTGATGGTGATTCCCGTGGTGTCGTGGAGCATGAAGGGGGTTCCGTCATGCCACTGCCCCATAAATTCTTCGCCCAAATCCCGGATGGTATTCCCGTTGAAGGTCACATCCTTGCAGAACATCATGTACACGCCGCCCAGCTGCATTCATAAATATCGCTGTTGGTCACCTGGATGCCCTTGGTGTTTTCTGCCCATACGCCAACCACGCCGCAGCCATACAGGCCACAGTTGTTCACCAGCACATCCTCGCAGTTATAGAAGGCGATAACGCCGCCGCAGCAGGAGCCGGGTTCAACGGTGTGACCGGAGGTGAAGCCCTCTACCATGATGTTGGAGCAGTTTTCAAATTTGATAACGTGGGCGTAACGGGGACGAGCGGAAACGGTGTGAGCCTTGATGTCGTCGCCTTCGGCACGGATGGTCAGGTTGCTGAGATTCTGAACGGTCAGCTGAACGCCGTCAAACACTTCCTCCCAGCGATAGTAGGTGCCATTTTTGGTTTCGTAGCCGGTGGCGGTGCTCAGGTCGTAAAATTCGGCATCCAGAATGATTTCGGTGTCCGGTGCCAGCGCATTCAGAAATTCATCCACGGTGGAAACGTGTACCTGGGTCTGCTCCCCGGTGATGACCGGCACATATTCGACCGGCTCGGCGGGAGCGGCTTCTTCTGCCCGGGCAGCAGGCAGGAGGCCAAGCAGCAGGGTCAGAGCAAGAGAGAAAACGAGGGTTACAGAAATCAGTTTTTTCATTGGAATCGCTCCTTTTTTATAATTGGTTTAACACGCTAAACCTTGTACTTGAAGTTTAACACGTTAAACCTCTTGTGTCAATACTCATTTTGAAATCTTAATAATTATCTTAATAATTGCAGGAGTTTGTTTTGGCGGAGTGGGTGTCTCACCTATTTTATAGTGAATATGGGGGAACCAATCTTAATCTTTCCTTAGCGCCATTGACATTTTGGTAACAAGCCGTTATAATTGCTTCGCTAATCAGAAAACATTGTTACCAAATGGTTACATAACTGTAAAGGAGCTTTGAATATGAAATCAATGGACAAGGCAGCGGTGGTTTTTTCCGCAGCAATGCTTACCCTGTCTCTTGCGGCCTGCCAGGCGCAGCAGAGAGAAGAAGTTGACCCCACCGAGCCGATTGTTCAGGTTGCTCCCCCTACCCAAGCGGCAACGGAACCTGCACCTACCCAGGCTCGGGAGGATGTGGTGGAGCTGGTCAGCCCGTCAGGGGAGAGCACCACCGTTTACCTGCTGGCTGATGGTCGCTACCTTGACCGCCAGGATCGGTTCTTTACCTTTGATGGCTTGGAAAGCTGGACAAGCAACGACGGAACCGTTTGGAGCCGGAAAGCGGATGCCGGTGAGAAAGCTACCCAGGTCTTTGCAGAGCTTACCACCGAAAAACTGCTGGAACAGCGCCCGGACTGCCTGTATTTCTGCGATGTACCGGGGCAAGAATACAGCTGCAAGATTCTTTTGACCTTTGATACTGCCGTTACCGATTTCACCTTCTCTCAGGTGGAGGGAACGGTGGACGAGGAGGGAAACTTCCTTTGCACCGGTACCCAGGTGCTTTATCGGCAGCCGGAGATTGGAGAAAATCAGCTATTGATGTTGGAAACGGATTTGGGCGAAATTCTCCCCACCAAAGCCATTTCCTTCTGCGATGCCGGCGGCAATCTCCAGCGCTATTATCTTTCCCTCAGCGGCAAGGATGGAACACCGCTGCTGATTTCCTTTGAATGATTTCCGTGGTTGAAATTTTTTTCGGGGCGTAGTATAATCGGAATGAAAAGCGTGCATTGGGCATGATTTCATTATATAAGGAGGAAATCAATCATGATTGCCTGGAAAAATTTGGATACCCTGTCTTCTTTCCATAAGCTGGAGGAAGATGAGAAAGTAAATCTCGCTGCTGCAATGGCTGGCGAAAGCGGCGCTCAGCGGGTCAAGGGCTATTCCGTCCCCATGGGAGCCGGTATGGACTTTAATTTCGGTGCCAGAGCGGTGGACGATGCCATTCTGTCCGACCTGGCTGCATTTGCCAAGGAGGCACAGCTGACCGAGAAATTTGCCGCTCTTTATAACGGCGAGGTCATCAACACCGGCGAAAAGCGTCGGGTGCTGCACCACCTGTGCCGTGGTCAGCTGGGCGAGGACGTGATTGCCGACGGTGTCAACAAGCGTGCATTCTACCTGGGCGAGCAGGAGAAGATTGCGGCTTTTGCAAACAAGGTTCATTCCGGTGAGATTGCCAACGCTGTCGGTGAGAAGTTCACCACTGTCTGCCAGATTGGCATTGGCGGCTCTGACCTCGGCCCTCGTGCCATCTATCTGGCGCTGGAAAACTGGGCAAAGGTCAATAATACCCTGAAAATGAAGGCTGCCTTTATTTCCAATGTGGATCCCGACGACGCAGCCGGTGTGCTGTCCAACCTGGATTTGGCACATTCTCTGTTCATCTTGGTCTCTAAGTCCGGTACCACGCTGGAAACTCTGACCAACGAATCCTTCGTGAAGGATGCACTGGTGAAGGCTGGTCTGAACCCCTCCAAGCACATGATTGCTGTTACCAGTGAGACTTCCCCTCTGGCAAAGAGCAGCGATTACCTGACTGCTTTCTTTATGGATGATTACATCGGCGGCCGCTATTCCTCCTCCTCCGGCGTGGGCGGTGCTGTTCTGTCTCTGGCCTTTGGCCCGGAGGTATTTGCACAGTTTCTGGAAGGTGCTGCCGAGGCCGACAAGCTGGCTGCCAATGAGGAGCTGCTGAAGAACCCCGCCATGCTGGATGCGCTGATTGGTGTTTATGAGCGCAATGTTCTGGGCTACCCCAGCACCGCGGTGCTGCCTTACTCCCAGGCACTGAGCCGTTTCCCCGCACATTTGCAGCAGCTGGACATGGAGTCCAACGGCAAGTCCGTTAACCGCTTCGGTGAGCCTGTCCACTATGCCACCGGCCCCGTCATCTTCGGTGAGCCTGGTACCAACGGTCAGCACTCCTTCTATCAGCTGCTCCACCAAGGCACCGACATCATCCCCCTGCAATTTGTGGGCTTCCGCAGCAGCCAGATGGATACCGATGTGGTGATTCAGGGCAGCACCAGCCAGCAGAAGCTGTGCGCCAATGTGGCTGCCCAGATTGTGGCATTCGCCTGCGGCAAGGATGACGAGAACCTGAATAAGAAGTTCCAGGGCGGTCGTCCCTCCAGCATCATCATCGGTGAGAAGCTGACTCCCGCCGCTGTGGGTGCGCTGCTGGCTCATTTTGAAAACAAGGTCATGTTCCAGGGCTTTGCCTGGAATCTGAACTCCTTCGACCAGGAGGGCGTGCAGCTGGGCAAGGTTCTGGCGAAGAAGGTTCTGGCACACGATACCGACGGCGCATTGAAGGTTTACAGCGACCTGCTGAACATCTGATTTTTCTCCGGCAATATGAAAATCCTCCCGGGCTTCCTTCCGGGAGGATTTTTTAGGGAGATATGAATTGAGAAAAGAGGAATACCGATATGGAGCTTTTTCAGGCAGGGGAACAGGACTTTCTTCGGCTGCAAGAATTTTATAAGAATCTGATTGCAAAAACCCCTGATATGCGCCAATTCTGCCCCTGGGAATATGGGGTTTATCCCACGGATGCGCTGCTGAGGGAACACATTGATAATGGTGACCTCTATTATATGGAAAGAAACGGTGTGATTCTTTCGGCGCTGGTGCTGCTGCCCTATCAGGAGGAGAATTATGCCTGGGATAACCCCTGGGGCGCTGCGTTGGAAGATGACCAGGTTGCTACGGTTCATATGCTGGGAGTCAATCCGGAAATGCAGGGGCAGGGGATTGCCCATCGGTCAGTGGAGGCAGCCATCCAAAAAGCCAGAGAAATGGGGAAGAAGGCGGTCCGCCTGGATGCACTTTCCTGCAATCTTCCGGCGCAAAAGCTATATCGCTCTATGGGCTTTACGGAAGTAGGCACCGCCCGCTGGCAATCCTCCAATTTGGGCTGGACGGATTTTGTGCTGTATGAGCTGTTCCTGTAAAAATGATTTCACCCACTGTGCGTTTGATATGTACCCCCAATACTGGACACCCGGTATTGATATGTACGCATGAAGCCATCATCGACCAAGACACATGGGATATTGCCTGAAAGATACGCTCGAAGAAGCCGAGAGTGGCAAACGGCACCTGCTCCCACCGCTTGTCCGGCTTGGTGTACTGTGCGGATTGTGGTTCCCGAATGGGATTTATCAGCCCCGAAGCAAATCATAGCGAAACGCACTATGATTCAGATTCCGCTTTTCAATGCGGTAATTATCGGAGTAAGAGCGGAGAATGTGTTTCTCGCTATGTAAAAACATCGGTTCTGGAAGCGGCAATTTTACAGGCAATTCAGGCAGTAAGCAAATATGTCCTTGAAAACGAGGACGAATTTATTCAGCAGCTCAAAGCCGTTTGGAATGAGCAACAGACCAGAACAGCAAACAACGGCTATCAGGAACTTGCCGAAGCAAAGAAGCGAATGGCTGAGCTGGACGAGAAAATCAACAAGCTCTATGAGAGTACCATCGGTGGATTCAATTCTATGATTGAGCAGCAGAAAAAAGCAAAGGGCGAAGCACTGGTCTCAACGGTATTGTTTGACAATGTGGGCGAAGTCCTGCACGACCGTGTAAATGTAATGGACGGCCGACCAATGACTTGACCGTCATTACACGGTTCGCGGCTGCACAGCACTCTTAGGTGCCATCGGCGGTGCGATTCATCACATTGGAAATGTTCACAAGTACGCAAGACCGGAGGATGTGCCGGAACACACCATGTTTGTAATCACTACGGACG
>URPI01000117.1 GCA_900549705.1 uncultured Eubacteriales bacterium | reverse complement strand
AGCGCTCGCCACCCCTCATCAGCCAGCCTTGCCGGTTCCGAAGTGCCGTCAAGTCCGGCAGCTTCCCCCCGGGGGAAGCCAAGGGGAAGTTGCGGAAGCTGACACCATTCAGCGTACCCATCTGTTCCGAGGGATGGCGGGAGGCTAAGAGCCTCCCCTACGGACGCAGAAGGTTTTTAATTGCAGCAACCAACGAAGCGCACTCCCTCTGCGTCTCGCGAAAAGCCGCCCCGCAGGGCAAACAAAAAAGCAGCAGGAAAGCCAAATCCTGCTGCTTTTTTCTTAGAAATTCGCTTTGATGGTGGAAATCAGAATGTCACCGGCGACCACCCGGTCTTCCGGGGCAAAGCCGGTTTCAAAATTGTCGGAATACAGCATCTGGGCGTTGGGCGGGAACTCCTCGTCCCCCTCCCATACCAGAATCTGCATCTGATAGCCGTGTACCAGCTCAAACTGATAACCGGCATCGCCATGGGGGAGCTTTACGGCGTTCATCCTTTCTGCGGCCTTGCGGAAAGCCTCCACCCGGGTGCCGAAGGTAAAGGCGGCGCGGGTCAGCACCCGCCCGGTATAGGGCTGGATGTACATTTCCCCCCAGGGCATTTCCCGGAAGGTTTTCCATTGCCCGTTCCATTTTATGTTTTTTCCTTCCAGCAGATAGCGAAGCAGGAAGGTCTGGGTGGGCAGCGGCGGCACGGCACCGCCGTCCAGCGCCCGGATGGCATAGCCGGGATGGGCAATGGCAAATTCCCGCCCCAACAGCCGGAGGGTAAATTCCGCCCCATCCCATTGGGTGTCCGGCAGCCGGGAGAGCACCTCCTGGGGGTTCAGCGCCCGGAACAGCACCTCATAGTGGGCAAAGGGTACTTCTTCTTTGTTGTTTTCAATTTGCATTTTCAAAAATCCTTAATCATGTAATTCCAGAGGCAAGCCATCGGGGTCGTGGAAAAAGACATAGTGTCCGCCGTTGGCGGTGTCTTCGTGGATTGGCTCTGTTTCAATTCCACGGGCATTCAACCAGTCTCTGGCGGCGGTAATATCCGTCACCCGGAAGGCAAGATGCCGCAGCCCCAGTGCTTCCGGTTCCGTGATTCGCTGGGGCGCATTGGGGTGGATGAACAGCTCAATCACCACATCGCCCAGCCGCAGCATTCGCAGATAGTCCTGCTGCGCTGGCCGCCAGGTTTCTTTTTCTACGGTAAAGCCCAGCTTATTCACATAAAAATCCAGCGCTTTTCCTTCGTCGGAGGCAATGACTGCCACATGGTGCATTCCTTCCAGCATGGTCACATCTCCTGGACACTGTGGGGGAACAGGGAGCTGTCGGTGTGGGGCAGGAAGCAGGCCGCCACAAAGGAGTCCATATAGCCCGGGTGGGTACTCAGCTCCAGGTAGGTCATGTTGGAGGCTACCTCACTGAGCTTGGCGTTAGCCTCGTCACTCATGACCATGGCGTAAGCACCGGCCAGGGAGGAGTTGCCGATGTAACGGAACTTCTCCAGTTCCACGTCCGGGAACATACCAATATTCACGGCGTTTTTCATGTTGATGCCGGAGCCGATGCCGCCTGCCACATATACGGTGTCAATCATCTCCACGCTCATATCCACGCTGGAAAGCAGGGTATGAATGGCGGAGAAAATAGCACCCTTGGCACGGATGAAATTGTCGATGTCCACTTCGTTGATGGAGATTTCCCGACCGGTTTCGGATTCATGCTCCCCAGCCAGCACAAAGCGCCCCATGCCATGAGCATCCCGCTTCACCCGTTCGCCCTCCCGGATGAACAGACCCTTGGCGTTGATGATGCCGCAGCGGAACAGCTCAGAGATAATGTCGATGATGCCGGAGCCGCAGATGCCCACCGGGCGTTGGCCGGGGTCGCCCACAATGCTGAGGCTTGGCTCCATGGTGTACTTGTCCAGGGTGCAGGCTTCAATGGCACCGTCGGTGGCGCGCATACCGCAGGAGATGTCGCCGCCCTCAAAGGCGGGGCCGGCGGAACAGGCACAGCTCATCATAAAATCCCGGTTGCCGAACACAATTTCGCCGTTGGTGCCCAGGTCGATGAACAGGCTCATTTCGTCCTTGTCCCACAAACCGGCAGCCAGCGTACCGGCGGTAATGTCGCCGCCCACATAAGAGCCGATGTTGGGGGCAATCAGCACTGGTGCCAGGGGATTGGCGGGGAGCTTCACGTCACCGGCCAGCAGACCTTCCCAATGGAAGAAGCTGGGGACATAAGGCTCCATGCGTACCGGCTCGGCATCCACACCCACAAACAGGTGGTTCATGGTGGTGTTGGCACCGATGGACAGCCGCAGAATGCTGCGGGCGGAAATCTTGGCGCTGGCACAGAGGTTGGCGATGATGGGGGAGAGGGTTTCTTTGATGATGGCATCCTGGAGCTTCTTCCGTCCGCCGGATTTGCCCTGCTCAATGATGCGGTTAATCACATCTGCGCCGTAGCGAATCTGACCGTTGCCGGAGGAGCCCTTGGCAAGAATCTTGCCGCTTTCCAAATCCGTCAGCACCATGGTGACGGTGGTGGTGCCAATGTCGATGGCACAGCCCACCACGGCGGTGTCAGTGGGGGCGGTGATTTCCATGCAGCTGAAGCAGCCGTCCTTTAATTCGCCCTTGACGCACACATTCCAGTTGTTTTCCCGCAGGGTGTGGGCCATTTTGACCATGACGGCAAAGGGAATCTTCACATTCTCTACGCCGAAGGCTTCCTCAATGGCCCAGGTCAGCCGTTCTGCATCGGGCATGGTGTCTTCCAGCGTTGGCTCACTGAGCTGCAAGACGGCGCTGCGATAGCAGTTGACGAAATGAATGCCGCTTTCTTTCAGCTGGTTCTGGCAGTTTTCAAAAATAATGATTTCCTTGGGGCTGGATAGGTCGGCGGTTTTCATCCGGGACTGGTAGGCGCTGGCAATGTCCGGCACCATCACCTTGCAGTCGCCCATGACCTTGGAGCAGCAGCTCAGCCGCCAGCCGAGCTTGTATTCTTCCTCGGAGATA
This sequence comes from uncultured Eubacteriales bacterium, assembly GCA_900549705.1. GTDB lineage: Bacteria > Bacillota > Clostridia > Oscillospirales > Oscillospiraceae > Faecousia. The sequence continues at coordinate 3,811 of URPI01000117.1, read as the reverse complement.
TGGCGGCTCTGGGGGGATTCCAGGTCACCCTCGATGAGCTGTACCCGGCATTTGCCGCAGGAACCGTTGCCGCCGCAGGGGGCATCGATGGCCACATTTGCCCGGCGGGCAACTTCCAGAAGATTGTCCCCGGTGTTGCATTCTACAGTGACCTCGGACGCGCCTTCAATCTGAAAAATGACTTTTGGCATAGAAAAACCCACTTTCTCCCATAATATGATGGGAACAGTATAGCATGGATTGGGGGAAATGTCTATAGGAATCGGTATGTTTTTATCGGTTCACCGGGGAAATAAAAATGCCCGGAGGCAGGTGTCTCCGGGCAAAGGATTATTCGGGAATGTTCAAATCCGGGCGTTTTTCCCGGAGGAACTGCTTAAATTCCGCAAACGTGCCCTTGGTAAAGCCATCGGGGTCAATCATCAGCCCGTTTCGCCTGCCTATCATCAGCACATAGCTGTGCTTCAAATGGACAACACGGCAGAACTTGCGGTATTCCAGGGTGAAGTGGACAAAGCCCTCGTCCACGTCAATTCTGTCCTCATTCACGGTAATCCTGGTTTCCGGTATGACACCGTCGTTACTCCGCTTGGATGATCGCAGGGCTTTCCACGAAATGTACCAGGGCATGAAAAAGAGCAGCAAAAGCACCAGACCGCAGAGTGTATAGGTTTCTGCCATTTCGGACAGGATTCCCTGGGAGGCTCTGTAAAAAATCAATCCGGCAAAGAACACCAACCCTGCAATCACGGTGGGGTAGCGGGGGCCGGTTCCGATTTTGCGGTAGAACTCCCGGAGTATTTTCTGGTTTGCGGTGTATCTGATTTCAAATCGTGGTTCCATGGGTTCCTCCTGACAGGAATTTGGCAGACAGATGCCATTCAATCGGGTGCTTGCGAAAATCCGGGGCTGCGGGCGGATGCTATCCGCCCCGACAGTCTCAGAAATTTTTACATGCTATCACCCAATGAACAGCCCAGGCACGGAAGTGCAATCGTTAGATAATAGATAAGAGATAAGAGAGAATAATGAATAGTAAAAACGCCCACGGGGATGGGAAGAATATTTATTCTTTATTCTATATTCTTTCTTCTCTATTCTTTAAGTCCGTGCCAGTGAACGGTTTGGCGTGCAGCATCGTCACCGGGCGGGTTAGGGAACCAACGTATTGGTACAGGCTCCGTGCGCCATTGTCCGGCGGCACTGCCGCCTTACATCAGGGGCTCGAGACCCAGGACGGGGTGACCCTTCTCAGTCAGCCAGTTCAGCAACTCCTCGCCGTCGGTGGTGATGGTCTCGTCGGCAACCATATCGGTGAAATTGTCGATGCCATACAGCTCCTTGGCGGTCTTGTTCAGCCGCTCTGCCACATCATCCTTCAGCTCCTTGGGCATCCAGACGATACGCTCGATGCCGCCCTCGGCGGAGATGAACTTCTTGGAGGAGATGAAGTGACGGCCATGACCCATGTAGCCGGGGGTCTGGACACCGCCGCCGGTGCAGGATGCCAGCTCGCCAAAGGTCATGCCCACAGGGGTCATGCCCTTGAATTCCCGGTTGACCACAATCACGCCCATGCTCATCGGCTCAATGCCGCAGATGCATTCAAAGCAGCCGCAGGAGGTCATGGGGTCTTCCAGCAGGGAGTACAGAGTGACGTTCTCCACAGCACCGTGGGTTGCCTCGGCAACAGCGGCGTTGACGGAATCATAACGACCCAGCCGCTCGTCGGTGCAGCCTTCCTTGAAGATGGGCTGGCAGGGGCCGTTGGGGTTCAGTTCGTTGGTTGCCTTGGCATCCAGCCAGGACACGGCACCGCACAGACCCAGCCGCTCAGGAGTAACCACACAGCAGTGGGCGGGGGCGAAGGACTGGCACAGGATGCAGGTGTAGTAGCGGTCAACTGCCTCGTCGGTCATGGATGCCAGACGGTCGTCACGGGCATCGTAGCGGGGCATTGCAACCTCATCCCGGAACTTGGCGGCTTCGACGGGGTCGGTAATCAGGGTGACCTGACACTTGTCCACCACGGCATCGAACTCGTTCATAATCATGACGTACAGCACTTCGGCAAAGTCGTGGATGCGCAGACCGGCCTCAAAGGCGGCGTTGCTCACCCGAACACGAACCTGGTTGCGCTGACCGGTGTGCATGACACCCTCCATGTAGTTGAACCAGGCGTGGAATTTCCGCTCAATGACGGACTCAAAATCGGTCTGCATCTTCTTGCCGGCAACCTCCACAAAGGTAACCAGTGCCAAATCCTTCTGCTGGTCAAAGTCCGGTCCGATGATGGTAATCTTGTGATCCTCAATTTCGTTCATCTCCCGCATCAGCACCAGCTCAGCGGTGGGATTCTTGGCGGACCAGCACTCGTTGTGCATATCGGCCTTGCGGATGATTTCACCCTCAAAGGCAGCGGCAAAGGCCACGGGGATGGGCAGCTCGGTGGTCTTAATCTTGATGTTCCGCAGTTCCAGAGACTTTTTCACGGTCTCGTTGTGGTCACACACGGATTCCAGCGCACCGGGCACCTGGTTCTCACCCAGGTCAATGTCCACCACCACAGGGAAGCCCAGGGCAATGGCACCGGCACCGGCAGATACCACAACGGCATCGATGGCACCGAAGGTATTGACAAAGGCGGGCACACGGTTCTTGGTGTAGTCCAGCAGGCCAGCCAGGTCACCGGGCTGGATGTTGCCGAAAATCAGAGCGGCACGGATTGCCACGGTGACAACGTGAATCACGGCGGTAACATCATGACCCAGAGGAATGACACGCAGCTCCAGACCCATCTTCACGCCGCCATTGGCGCACTGCTCGATGCAGTCACCCACCATAAAGGTCATGATGCCCTTGGACTGATAGTCCTTGACCACCTTCACCACATCGGCGGGGTCATCGGCCTTGCCCAGCACTACCGCCACACCGGGAATGTCGCCGGTGACCAGGGGCACGCCCAGGGAACGAATCACGGGGTCGGGAACGAAGCCGATGCCGCTCTCTGCTGCATAGGGGTCGCCGCCCTCCACATACTTCAGGCCTTCGATAATTTCAGCACCCACAGCGGTGGCAAGACCGGCATTCAGCGCCTGACCCAGATCCTCCTGGTTGGTAATCAGGCTTTTCAGAACGCCCACGCAGGCAACCAGATCGCCCAGGGTCTTCACCTTCACGCCGGTGGCGGCATAGATGGTGGGGAAGAAATAGGCGGTATCAGGGAAGGCGATTTCCTTGTCAGCGCCATATTTGGCGATAGCATTGTTGACGGCATTCTCGGTCAGACCGGCAACAGCGTTGGAACCGCCATAGATTAAGTCGGTTAGTACACTCATGGATGATTCCTCCTAATGAAAATAAATTGGGGTGTCAAGCCACTTCGGCTCGGGAATGTCAAGAAGTGGATTGTGAAAGGATTTTTGAGGATTGGCTAAAAGTCCTTTCACAAGCCACTTTTTTGGTGACGCAATTGTTTGGTACAAGCCTATGATTTCCGTTGCCCCCATGGATTTTAGGGGGTACTCAGATGAACGCACTCGCCCTGTAGGGGTCGCCAATTTGGCGACCCGCCGTTCCCGCAATAGAGCGTTTCGTTGAATGGTAATATCGAATGGTTTCTGAGTTCTTGGCTTCCCCCGGGGGGAAGCTGCCAGGCTTGACGGCACTTCGGAACCGGCAAGGCTGGCTGATGAGGGGTGGCGAGAGCTAAAAGTTTAGAAAATCCCTGTTGAATGGTGAAAACTGAAACAAATGCCATTCATCCAGCCACATTCATGAACCAACCTGTCGCCGCCCCTCATCAGGCTTT
>URPI01000116.1 GCA_900549705.1 uncultured Eubacteriales bacterium | reverse complement strand
CTTGGCTTCCCCCGGGGGGAAGCTGTCGCAACAAAACAGCGGCGCTTCGGAACCGGTGTTTTCGTTGTGACTGATGAGGGGTGGCGGCAGTTAAAAGTTCCAGATTTCTCCGTTGAGTGTAAAAAACTGGGACATCTGCCACTCATCCAGCTGCATTCCTGAACCAACCCATCGCCACCCCTCATCAGGATTTTTTGCCAATCGGTTCCGAAGTGCCGATTGCCAAGAAATCCAGCTTCCCCCCAGGGGAAGCCGAGAGGCGCACCACCATCAACTGTTCAGTAATTTTTCGTCAGAACAGTCTACTCCTGTTTATCACATTTCCAGCATAATCCGTTCCACGGCCTTTGTTGCTTCAGCAAGGGGCATATTGATGGTTCCGCCTGCTGCGCCCTTGTGGCCGCCGCCGCCAAAGGGGACGGTGACCCGGGTGGCATCATAGCCGGGAATGGCACGCACGGACAGCTTCACCGTTCCGGTGTCACTTTCCCGCAGGGTAGCGGCCAGACATACGCCGGCCACCGTGCGGGGAAAGCTGGAAATGTTGTCCATGTCGTCACCGGTGACACCCATGGCCTTTTCCACTGCTCTGGGAATGGCGCAAATGCACATCTTGCCGTCCCGGAGCATCTTCATGTTGTCCACAATCCAGCCCTGCATTTTCAGCCGGGACAGGGTATTTGTCTCGAACAAATCCATATTCAGCTCATATACCCGGGCACCTGCCTGGGCACAGGCGGCGGCGGTGGCGAAGGTGTGGGCGGTGGTGTTGGCGTAGCGGAAGCAGCCGGTGTCGGTGGAGGTGCCCACATAGATTGCCTCGGCAATGGGCACATCCAGCGGGCAGTCCAGCAGGGTCAGCACGTCATACACCACCTCGGCGCAGGCGGCGCTGTTGGGGTCAACCAGTTCAAAATCAGTGAAGCTGGTGGCACTGCCATGGTGGTCAATCCGCAGTTCGATTCTGCCCACCAGATCCCTTGCTTCGTCCTGAAGCATTCCGGGAGCGGCCACATCTACACTGACGATGCAGCTGTCTGCCTTGACGGCGGGGACGCTCAGCCCCCGGTGAAGCCACTGGTACTTGGGGCTGATGCCCTTGTTTTCCAGCACATAGGCAGTTTTGCCCAGCTTGCGCAGACCGCGGCACAGGGCGGCGGTGGAGCCGACGGTGTCGCCGTCCGGGCGGGTGTGGGTGAGAATCACATAATTATCGTGGGCGGCCAAAAAGGCGGCAGTCTCATTCCTCGTCAGTGGCTTCATTGTTTATCTCCAAAGAATTGATGAGCTTCAGCATTTTTGCACCATAGGTGATGCTGTCGTCCAGGCTCCACACAATTTCGGGGGCATAGCGCAGCTGCAAATTGTGCCCCAGCTCCCGCCGGAGGTAGCCGCCGGCGGATTTGAGACCGGCCATGGCATTTTTAACCCGGTCTTCCTGCAAAAAACTGACATACACCTTGGTGTAGCGCAGATCGGGGGTGGTTTCCACCCGGGTGATGGAAATCATGGTGTCCTGCACCCGGGGGTCTTTCACCGTGCGCAGGAGGGAGGAAAGCTCCTTCTGGATTTCCTCGTTGATTCGGTTGATTCTGTTAGAAGACATATTTTTCCTCCATGTAGAAAGCGCAGAGCAGGCAGCAGAAATGCCAGCTCCAGGCGTGAAGCACCCACCCGATAATACCTGCGATTTCTGAGCGGTATCGTCACCGGGCGGGGCAGGGAAGTACCGTATCGGTACGATCCCGCAGCGTCACTGAAAAAGCGGCACTGCGCCCTTAGCGCTTGACCTCCTGCATGATATAGCATTCAAAGATGTCACCCTCGCGGATGTCGTTGAACTTTGCAATGCTCATGCCGCACTCAAAGCCGGCGGTAACTTCCTTGGCGGCATCCTTGAAACGCTGCAAGGAGCCGATTTCGCCCTCGTGAATCACGATGTTGTCCCGCAGAACCCGCACCTTGGAGTCACGGGTCACCTTGCCGTCCTTGACCATGCAGCCTGCAATGGTGCCCACGGCGCTGACCTTGTAGGTCATGCGCACCTCGGCGTGGCCGATGACCACTTCCTCATACTTGGGTGCCAGCATACCCTTCATGGCAGCCTCAATCTCGTCGATGGCATCGTAGATGACGCGGTAGAACCGCATATCCACATTGGCGCGCTGGCCGCTGGCCTGGGCGGCGGCATCGGGACGGACGTTGAAGCCCACGATGATGGCACCGGCAGTGGAAGCCAGCAGAATATCGGATTCGTTGATGGCGCCAACACCGGTATGGATGACGCGGACACGGACTTCCTCATTGGACAGCTTCTCCAGAGAGGCCTTCACCGCCTCGGCGGAACCCTGCACGTCTGCCTTGACAATCAGCGGCAGCTCCTTCATCTCGCCCTCCTGCATCCGGGCAAAGAGGTTATCCAGGGTGACCTTCTGCATCAGCTTTGCCTGGGCATCCTTCTCGGCCTGACGGCGCTGCTCCACCAGCTCACGAGCCATGCGCTCGTCGGTGACCACATCGAATTCGTCACCGGGCACGGGAGCCTCGCTCAAGCCGGTAATCTCCACAGGCATGGACGGACCGGCAGTCTTGACAGTGCGTCCTTTGTCGTTGGTCATCACGCGGACGCGGCCAACGGCAGTGCCGGCAATGATGATGTCGCCCTGGTTCAGCGTGCCGTTCTGCACCAGCAGGGTGGCGATGGGGCCGCGGGTCTTGTCCAGTCTGGCCTCAATGACCGTGCCCTTGGCGCGGCGGTTGGGGTTGGCCTTCAGCTCCAGCACCTCGGCAGAGAGAATGACCATTTCCAGCAGGTTGTCAAGCCCCTGGCCGGTCTTGGCGGAGATGGGGCAGATGACGGTGTCGCCGCCCCATTCCTCGGGAATCAGGTCGTACTTGGTCAGCTGCTCCTTAATCTTGTCGGGGTTGGCGGTGGGCTTATCCATCTTGTTGATGGCAACAATGATGGGCACATTGGCTGCCTTGGCGTGGTTGATGGATTCCACCGTCTGGGGCATGATGCCGTCGTCGGCAGCCACCACCAGAATGGCAATGTCGGTACACATGGCACCGCGGGCACGCATGGAAGTAAAGGCGGCGTGACCCGGGGTATCCAGGAAGGTGACCATGTTGCCGTTTACATCCACGGTGTAAGCGCCGATGTGCTGGGTGATGCCGCCAGCCTCTCCGGCAGTGACGGAGGTTTTGCGGATGGCATCCAGCAGGGAGGTTTTACCGTGGTCAACGTGACCCATGACCACCACAACGGGGGCGCGGGTAACCAGCTCCTCGGCGGTGTCCTCGTGGGCATCGATAATCTTTTCCTCGATGGTGACGGTGACTTCTTTTTCCACCTTGCAGCCCATTTCGGTGGCCACAAATTCGGCGGTATCGAAGTCGATGGTCTGGTTGATACCGGCCATCACGCCGTTTTTCATCAGCAGCTTAATGACATCACCGGCAGTCTTCTTCATGCGGGAGGCCAGTTCGCCCACGGTGATTTCCTCGGGAATCTTCACGGTGAGGGGAGCCTTGCGGGCAACCTCCATCTGGAGGCGGCGCAGCTTCTCCTGCTCCTCGTTGCGGGACTTGTTGCCCCGGAATTTATTATCCTTCTTGTTCTGCTGCTGCCCCTTCTTGCCGCCGATGCGCTGCTTGCCGCCCTGATAATTCTGGACGCGCTCGGACACCAGGGAATCCACCCGGTCGTCAAAGCGGGCGGCGTTCACCTGCACGGCGGAGGTATCCACCACCCGGCGCTCCCGCTTGCGTTCCGGCTCCTTGACCTTGGCGGCAGGTTCGGCGGGCTTCTGCTCGGCAGGCTTTCTGGCAGCGGCTTTTTCTTCCTTCTTTTCCTCCTGCTTGGCAGCAGGCTTCTGGGCGGGCTTTGCGTTCTGCACGGCAAACACCTGCTCCAGAGAATCAATTTGGTGCTGCTGGGTCACATAGTCCAGCAGGACATTCAGCTCCTCATCGCTGAGAACCTGGGTATTGGACTTGGGTTTTTCAAAGAATTTTCCCAGCACTTCCGCAACTTCCTTGGTGCTCAGACCCAGGTCGGAAGCGACTTCCTTCAAACGAACCTTCACAATACTCATATATTAACGCACCTCCATAAATACACTAAACACACACATAACGGAAATCCCCGCTGGATTTCCTCTTCGTCAGCTTCGGGCGGATGCTATCCGCCCCTACTTGGCAATCTCTTATTTCTTCCCTTTTTTGACGTTTCTCCGGTGAGCCTTTGCTTCGTCCTGACGCTTTTTCAGCTTCTTGGACTTGGCATCCAGCACCTCGATGGAAGCCATGTACGCTTCGGGATTTGGCAGACTCTTGAGCAGCGCCAGCGCCATGGCGGCATCGGTCAGCGCCGCAATGGCCAGGCTGGTTCTGCCCACGGCCATGCCCAGCTCCTCCTTGGGGAAGGGCAGGCGGACGCACTGCTGCTCTGTTCCGGCGGCGTAGGCCTTGGCTCTGCGCCAGGTATGGTCGGAGGCATCGGCAGCCACCATAATCAGGTATGCCTTGCCGGTGCGAGCCATATCGCCCACGGGTTCCTCGCCCAGCTCGGCCTTTCCGGCCTTGCGGGCCAGGGAAAGATAGTTAAGTGCTCTGGCTTCCATGCTCCATCTCCTTTTCCAGGCGCTGGTATACTTCCTCGGGAATGGTCACTTCCAGGGAACGATCCAGCGCTTTGCTGCGCAATGCTTTTTTCAGGCATTCAGGGTTGGGGCAGATGTATGCCCCCCGCCCGGGAGCCTTGCCGCCGAAGTCCAGGCTGACGGTTCCGTCGGTGCCCCGCACCACACGAATCATCTCCCGCTTGGCCTTGCGCTCCCGGCAGCCCATGCACTGCCGCTGGGGAATTTTCTTTTGCACGGGTAACTCCCCCTTTCTGTATGGTCAAAAAGCAATCAGTTCTGGCTGCCGAAAAGCTCGTCCAGGTTAATTGCATCGTCGTTATAGGTTTTCTGCTCTGCGGCAGCGGGGGCTTCGTCTTCCGCCGGTTCCTGCTGCTCCTGCTTTTCCTCGACTGCTTCCGCAGGCTCCTCCTGGGCAGCAGCCTGGGAGGCGGGCTTGATGTCAATCTTATAGCCGGTGAGGCGGGCTGCCAGACGGGCGTTCTGACCCTCCTTGCCGATGGCAAGGCTCAGCTGGTCATCGGGCACCACGACGCTGCAAGCCTTCTGACCGGGCACCAGGGAAACGCTCAGCACATTAGCGGGGCTGAGGGCAGCCTTGACGTATTCGCAGGGATCCTCGCTCCACACCACAATTTCAATTTTCTCACCGTGCAGGGCTTCCACAACGGCAGCCACACGGCCACCTCTGGGGCCAACGCAGGCACCCACCGGGTCGATGCCCTCCATGGTGGCGCGAACGGCCATCTTGGAGCGGGAACCGGCTTCCCGGGCAATGTTGCGGATTTCCACCTGCCCGTCGGCGATTTCCGGGGTTTCCAGCTCGAACAGACGGCGGATGAGGTTGGGATGGGTACGGGACACATGAATCAGCGGGCCGCGGGTGGGCTTGCGCACCTCCATGACATACACCTGGATGTGGTCGCCCTCGGTGAAGTGCTCACCGGGGATTTGCTCGGAGGCGGGCAGCAGTGCCTCGGAGGCATCGTCGCCCTGGCCAATCTTTACAATAATATCGCCGGTGGCGGGCATGACCCGGGAAACGGTGCCGGAGAGCAGCTCCTGGGATTTGCTGGAATAGCTCTCGAACATCACGCCCCGCTCTGCCTCGCGGATGCCCTGAATCACCACCTGCTTGGCGGTCTGGGCAGCGATGCGGCCAAACTTGGCAATGTCCACGGGAATGTAGATGGCATCGCCCTCCTGGACATCGGGCTTATAGTTCCGGGCTGCATCGATGGGAATTTCCAGCGCCCAATCCTCCGGCTCTGCCATAGCGGTCTTGACCTGGAACATGGTCAGTCCGTCTTCGTTCAGGTTTACCACCACGTTGTCGGCGGGCAGAACCCGATGGTCTTCCCGGTCGCGGCGGTAGGCGTTGACGAGCGCCTGCTTCAGCCGTTCCACCATATAATCCACGGGGATGCCCTTGAGCTTCTCCAAATCACGAAGACTTTCAAAAATTTCGGTGCCGATGTTCACCTTGGGTGCTTCGGCCTGTTTCTTGGCTCTGGTAGTTCTTGCCATGTCTATCCTCCTCAGAATTCCACCCGCAGCCGCACCAGCGCGACCTGGGATTTTTCAAATGTTACGGTTTCCTTGCCGACCTCTGCGGTCACCCTGCCGTCCTCGTAGCCACGCAGTACGGCGGGGATTTCCTTCATGCCGTTATAGGGACGGTAGAGCTTGACGGTGATGGGGCTTCCCATGAATTTCTGGAAATCCGCAGGACGCTTCAGCACCCGTTCCAAACCGGCGGAGCATACCTCAAACTGGTAGCGGTCGGGAATGGGGTCATGCTCGTCCAGAATGGGATCCAGCGCCCGGGACACGGCCTCACAGTCATTAATATCCACGCCGCCCTCCTTGTCGATGGAGACCCGCAGGATGTAGTCGGAGCCCTCACGCACATATTCCACGTCCCACAGGGAGCATCCCAGGGATTCCACCACGGGCTTTGCCAGCGCGGTTACGGTATCTGTAATTTTCATCTCGTCACCCTTTCGTCAATAAGAAAGAGAGGAGCGATGCGCTCCTCTCTCTGACTTACTCCTATACTTACAGTGGTAGTATACCACCGTTTGCTCCATTTTGCAATAGTTTTTTGAAATTATTTTCCTGCTGCCCGGAATTGTGCCGATTTTCTGATTCCTGTTGTGCTGTGGGGTTCACGCCAATTGCGTGAGTTAAAAAGAGATGAACACATTGTCAGAAGAATTGGTGACCCCTACGGGCGCACTCGATGATCGGGGTGTTCACACATTTGCAATTCGTGCAATCGTCGTGAAAGTGCCGCAGGACGATTGCGTGAGTAAATAATTTGTAAATGATAGGGACTCTTAGCCACCCACCGTTCCCGGAATGGATGGGTACATTGAATGGAA
>URPI01000115.1 GCA_900549705.1 uncultured Eubacteriales bacterium | reverse complement strand
CCTCGGGGGAAGCCAAGAGACGCATCGCCGTTGGCTGTTCGTAAATTATTAGTCAAAACAGTCTACTACGGGCGTGTGCGTTCATCTTGGTGCTTCCTGAAATCCGGGGTTACGGGCGGCTCATAGCCGCCCCTACAGGCTCAGAAGATTTTGGCTTTCTGCAACACCCCGGCGGTGGAGACAAGACGGCTGCGCCGCAGCGGCGTTCCGTTCAGGCAATGGGAATCAGCAGCATTTGCCCCGGCTTTGGCTCGTCTTGCAGCTTGTTTGCCTCCCGAATGGCCTTCACGGTAGAGCCGGTTTTCTTCGCCAGTTCCCAAAGTCCCTCAGCCCCGGCGCGGCGCAGAATCAGGCTGGGGCGCTGGGCATCCGGCTGAATCTCCTCCCCCAGGGTCAGCGCAGACACCATGGGGATTCTCTGGCCGCCGGAGGCAGTCAGCTGCACCGGAAGCTCCACCCGCAGGCCGGTTTTCCCTCCGACTGCGCCCAGCTGCTGGGTCTGGGACGGGAGGGGGATTGCCGTCAGGGTCAGGTTCTCCCCTGCCGGGCGGGTAAGCTTCCCCTCCCAGCGGGCGGAGGAAGCCCGCAATGTGCCGTCCTCCTCCTGGCACAGCACCAGCACCGTGCCGGGAATTTCCAGGGTAATGCCCTCATTTTCCCGATACTGCCGGGGAAAATCCGGCAAAAAGCGGATGTCGTTCTCCCGGCCACCCTGAACATTTGCCGCGCCGCCGACCGTCTCCGTCCGCTTCTCCAAAATGGCCGGGGCTTCCAGATCATTCTTTTCCATTTTCAGCGCCCGCCCGGGGGCATAGGCATCGGCCACCGCTTCCACCACGGCAGTCTGATCCACCAGATACTGCGCTGCCAGGGTGCAGCGAAGGCGCAGGGCTTCCGCCTCCTGTTCCACCTCCAGATTGTTCACCGTACACATCACATCCACCTGGGCATCCGGCTCAAAGCTGCCCCGCAGGTCCGCAAACTGGGAAAAGGGCAGCGGGAAATCCTGGGACAGCAGCCGTCCCTCCGCCGTCTTGCCCAAAATATGCAGGTTGGCATTGCCCCGGAAGGCAATCTTATCCCCCAGTACCTTCTGTTCCAGAATCTCCGGGCTCAGGGTATAATAAAATATATCCGCCGCCCCGAGGTTCAGTTCCTCATCCATGGAAAACAGCTTCTCCCCCACCTCCCGGGGCAGCCGGAGGGGATAGCGGCGGGTCAATAGCTCCACCGGCTGGGGCACGGTGCCGCTCTGCCACCGCTGCAATGTACCGGGAATCCACCCCTGCGCCAGCACGCCGATTCCCGCCCGCAGCATCAGCTTCCGGGGCGAAACCGAACGGGCATCGGCAAAGCGGGTCAGTGCTGTCACCCGAACCGTCCCCTCGGGGGTATCTCCCGGCAACTGCCAGCGCAGCTGGAAGGGCAGCCAACCCTCCACAATCCGGTTTTCGCTGCCATCCTCCGGGGCATACAGCACCCACATGAGCATCCCGCCGCTGACCGTCAGGCAGTCAGCGCGCCATTCCTTCCCCCGCAGAATGGTCTGTCCCCAGGCGCACAGCACCTTGCCCACATCCGGCATATCATCGGGCAGCCGCAGCTCCTGGGTCTGCTCCCCATTCTGAATCTCGTTGACCACCGCCGTCAGGCAGGGAAGCTCCGCTTTCTGAAATTCAATTTCCATATTGGAACACTCCTTCCAGTGTGTTTGCCAAAGCCTATGACACCGGAAAGACGAATATTCCAGGCAGCAGCGTTTGCGCTTCTCCCGGTGGGGACTGCATATAGCCGCCATGGCTCCACCTCTGAGGAGACGCAAAAACGACTGTCCTTTCGCAGGACAGCCGTTTTTTACTACATAAGGATTGTTTTTAACTTAGATTTCCGTTTGCATCGCAGGTCAGCGTAACGGTTTTATTCAGTGTCACACCGACATAAGAGACGGAACAGCTGCCAATTGCAGAGGCTCCCGACGTATAAGCATTTTTGCTATTCAATGAAGCACCTGCTACATGCACGGTGACTCCACCGGAGGCCGAAGTAGCCCTTGCAGTCCTCCCATCGTATGTAAACTGTCCTGTCACGGAAAGTGTAAAAACTACATTCCCGCCATAAACACCTTGCGTTGTTTTTGTCCCCACACGGGTATTGGAGTACGGACATACCTCCGGCACATAAATACGCTCAATGTAGTAAGTACTTTCATCAATATAGGTTATCGTTTCACTGAGTAGAACCATGTCGGAATCCACATCCGCTGATACGGATTTTGGCATAATACCAATCACCAACAGAAAACATACCAACAATATCGCAATCTTTTTCATACGTTTTTTCTCCCTTATGGATTCAATTCCTCAGTCTCCGGTGGAGATGTGAATGTCACACTCCAATAAATCTCGTCCGGTTCTTCCAATGGCTCGTCTGCTTCATATGTTATGGATTCAACCCAATGAAAATCCAGCAGAAGTTGTTGAATCCAAATCTGCCGCGCCGTCACCACACCGGCAACCAGTACCAGAGCCACAATCACTGCCGTGACAATCCGGTTTCTGCGCCGCTGGATATTCACTGCAATGCTTCCGCCCAAATCCTCCACAAAGTCGGCGGCAACATCCTCCGGTGTGCCGAACCGGCGGCAAAGCTCCTCCTCGGTTGCATCAGGGTGTTCCTCGCAATACTCCTCAATATCTTCGCTCAGCTGGCGCAGCAGCTGCTTCCCTTGCCGCCCAGGGCAGCGAAGCGCCCGTCGCACCGCCCGAAGATACGCTCTTGCAGGCTTATTCATCGCCATTCTCCCTCCTGTAGCCAATGGGTACACTGTTCTGGAAAACACTTTGGATTCCCTGCTGCACCCGGTCAAATTCCGCCTTTAGCTCTGTCAGCCGCTCCCGCCCGCTGGGTTCCAGGTGGTACAGCACCCGGTTGCGCTTACGCCCGTTCTGGGTGGTAACGGTAACGTCCCGCCCGGAAATATAGCCCGCGTCCTGCATCCGGTACAGCAATGGGTATAGTGACCCCTCCTGCACCGTGATACGGTCACCGCTGCGCTCCGCCAGCATCTGAATCAGCTGATAGCCGTAAATATCCCCCTCCTGAAGCATCAAAAGGGTAAGCATCTCAATGGAGCCTTTCTTAAATGAACTGTTTATCATGTTCTCACCGTGTCCATTCTATCATAATTAACGTAAAAGTCAATTACTTATTTTTCATATGTAACTATTGACAATCAGTAAATCGCGTGCTACATTATCCATAGGAAGCGATTCCGACAAATAATTTGTCTCCTCTCTCTTTTTCTACATTACCATCCTTATGAATCCGCCTGATCAGCGGTTCATATACGCCCAGGGTTGACAGTAACCGTGCACGGCTGGAAACCCGTAGCAATACTTCCATATGCTGTCAGTGGAATGGGCAATTGTTGACTGCAAAAAATCTATAACATGAAAGGATTGTATTTGTTATGAAGAAGCTAATTTCCCTCCTCCTCGCTGTTTGCCTTGTGCTCTCTGCCGTTCCAACACTTGCATTCGCAGACGGCTACAGCAATGATGTCCAGCAGCAATTGATTGATTTAGCTTGTGCAACGTTCCCGGAGTACGCAAATTCCATTCGGAATCCCGTTTCCCCCAATGCGCTTTCGTGTTCCAACAGCAATCCCACCCTTGTTCGTTCCGAGGCACGCAAAGCATCCGACCGCGTATGTGTGATTTATTCCCAGTATGATGACGGTTCGGTCTTCCTGACATCTGTTGAGGGCGACAACTTAAGCGTCGGTGTTGCACCGCAGTCTTCAGGGGATGAGTATGAAGATCTTGACAAGCCCCCTGTTACAACCATAACCAGTCATGACACTTCCCCTTCCGGTGGCTCTACAAAGCACACTTTAACCATCAAAGGAACGCACCCCGGCGTAACCGGCTATTTTCAAATCACGGGATTTACCTATACGATTGTTGCCAATGGTTACGACCGGATTGACAGCACTGGAACGACCAGTCTGAATGGCAAGTGGACAGGTTGCTCTGTACTTGGAAGCCCCCGCTATAACGAAACCAGCAGTCAATCCGCTTGTGTAACATTTCGGGCAAGATATAGATTTGGCCCTGGCAACTATTATTCACGGGAAACTGAACTCTTTATCCAAATCCGAAACGACACCATGACCTATTCACATGAGAATTTCCTGTAATACTCTCAAGAAAAGTCTGTGAACCTATAAAAAGTACGCGGCGTGAAGCGCCTCCCGCCTCCGCTTCCAGCAAACCAGGGGCGCTTCGCGCCGCAAATCAGCAAGAATGCTTCCGGTTGACATAAAAGCAGCTGTATGATATATTATCCTTGAAAGTAAATGTCGCGGGTAAACACGATGTTTACAAATCTACAAAGATTGGAGCCATCATCTATGAAGCCTCGTTTTACAAAAGCGCTACTGACGTTCACGATTCCTTTGTTCCTTACCGGCTTTCTCGGTCATTCCAATGCTGCCACGGAGGCACCCCCGTATATGGCCAACCGCCCCTATCTACAGTTCAGCATTGAAGACAATTACCAGGTGATTTCCCCCGCCAAGGTAGACAACCAGTACAGCGGCAAAATCGTTTATGACGGTGTCAGCAATGTCTGCGTTACCATTGACGGCGAGGCCATTCCCTTGGAGCAGGCCGTCAAGGAGGAGAAATGCTCCGTTGAAGAACTGATTGCCTATGCCCAGGTGGATGCCCGCAAGGGTCTGTGTACGGAGGGCGAATGCACCTACAACGGTCTGACAAAATTTACCTATACCTACCCGGACTATATGCTCATCACCATTCATGATGTTTATGAAACGCCCAACGGCACCAACTACACCATCAATTATTTTACCGTCACCACCCCGCAGGAATTGACACCATCTCCCATCGGCTACACCGATGTGCAAACAGGGCAATACCTGGATTTGGAGGATTGGGGCATCACCTTTACCCCCACCGAAATCACTGAAAAGGGCATCCTCATTGAAACCACCCAGCAGGGCGGACAGAATTTCGGTGATTTGTACCTGACGGATTTTTATCTGGTTTCCGAACCTGACCGGGAATATCTGGGGGAAACCATGGCGGATGTGTACCTTCCCATCACCATGGGCGGCACCGGAACCATTCAGCTTGATTGGAACCAGGCCATGCCCGCCGGTGACTATACGCTGGTGGTGCGGCTGGAAGAAATTTACAACAGGGATGAGATGCCCTCCCTGATGCGCAATTATCACGATACCCAGCAGTACCTGATTCCCATTACCATCCCCCAGGCACCATAACACACATAATTCAAAAACCGGGACTCGCTGTGAGTCCCGGTTTTCCTATTCACTCAGAGAGCATTTTCACAAACGCCGCCCTGTCTTCGCTGCGGAAATAGGCCGAGCCGGACACCAGCACCCCTGCACCGTTTTCCTTGGCAACGGGGGCGGTATTCCGGTCGATGCCCCCATCCACTTCCAGCAGACACTGGGGATTGACCTCATCCAGCCGGTGCCGCAGCCACTGAAGCTTGGGCATCATGTCCGCCATGAATTTCTGGCCGCCGAACCCCGGCTCCACCGTCATCACCAAAATCAGCTCCACCCGGTCAAGGAATGGTTCCAGTGCCTGCACCGGCGTGCCGGGCCGCAGGGAAATGCCTGCCTTTTTCCCTTCCTCATGAATGCGGTCGATGGCCTCCCCAATGTCCTCCGGGCTGTCCGCTTCCAGGTGAATGGTGACGTAGTCTGCCCCCGCTTTGCAAAACTGCCGGACATACCGGATGGGCTGGGTAATCATCAGGTGAACATCCAGCGTCAGGTCGGTCACCCGGCGCAGACTCTCCAGCACGGGAAGTCCCACCGTAATGTTGGGGACAAACAGCCCATCCATTACATCGATATGTGCCCACCGGATTCCTGCTGCCTTCATGCCTTCCAGCTCCTGCTGTAGATTGGCAAAATCAGCGGACAAAATAGACGGTGCAACGATTGCCATAAAAAACCTCCGATTGTTCCTAAAATTTCTCCATCCCGGCGAAGAAACAGACGTGCCGCCTCCATTCGGCTTTTCCGGCTTGGAAGGGTACGTCTGTTTTTATCTTCTTACTTTTGGCCGTAGTAGGCGTTGGGTCCATGCTTGCGCAGGTAATGCTTATTAAGAATCCGCTGGGGCGCAGGGGCTGCACTGGGGTCAATCTGCCGCGTCAGCAGCGCCATTTTGGCAACCTCCTCCAAAACGGCCGCATGGTACACCGCCTGTGCCGGATTCTTGCCCCAGGCAAAGGGGCCGTGGCTATGGCAGATGATGGCGGGGATTGCCACCGGGTCAATGTTCCGCTTGCGAATTTCCTCGATGATCACCGTGCCGGTGCCCTTTTCATAATCCTCGTCCAGCTCCTCCTGGGTCAGATGACGGGCGCAGGGAATGGAGCCGTAGAAATAATCCGCATGGGTGGTGCCGTAGCAGGGAATGTCCTTGCCGGCCTGCGCCCAGGCAACGGC
Source organism: uncultured Eubacteriales bacterium (assembly GCA_900549705.1). Taxonomy (GTDB): domain Bacteria; phylum Bacillota; class Clostridia; order Oscillospirales; family Oscillospiraceae; genus Faecousia. Next base: position 533 of record URPI01000115.1, on the reverse strand, counting down.
ATAGGGGCTATGGGTATGGACAATGCCCCCCAGCTGGGGAAATGCCTTGTATAGCTCGATGTGGGTCTTGGTGTCGCTGCTGGGGTTCAGGTCTCCCTCCACCACGCTGCCATGCAAATCCACCACCACCAGCTTTTCCGGTGTCAGTTCCTCATATTCCACGCCGCTGGGCTTAATCACCAGCAGCCCCGTCTCCCGGTCAATGCCGGAGACATTGCCCCAGGTGAAGGTCACCAGATTCCGGCGGGGCAGCTCCATATTGGCGTTATATACCTGTTTTCTCAGTTCTTCCAGCATATCAAAAGACCTCCTGGCTGGTTTTCTTCCAACAGTATAGCGAAAAATCAGGGAATACGCAACTGTTTTTTCGCAGGACGATTGCAGGAGTAAACAATTTGTAAATGATAGAGACGCTTGGCAGTCCGTCCTCTCCTGAAACAGATGGGTATGTTGAATGGATCCAGTTCCCGCAACCTCCTCTTGGCTTCCCCCGGGGGGAAGCTGCTGAGCGAAAGCGAGGCTGATGAGGGGTG
>URPI01000114.1 GCA_900549705.1 uncultured Eubacteriales bacterium | reverse complement strand
AACACCTCGATAATCGAATACGCCCGTAGGGGTCGCCAACTTGGCGACCCGCCAGCCCCCCGGTTTCCACCGTACCGAGTAGGGGCGGCTCGAAGCCGCCCGCAAAAACGTAGGTATGCTCCGTTCAACGAAGGACACTCCCTCAGCGAGGGAGCCAAGGGCACTTCGTGCCAGCGGGTCGCCAATTTGGCGACCCCTACAAACTCAAAAGTTTTTGGCGATTTCCATTCAACGAATCGCTCGGTTGCGTGGGTTTCGGGAGGCTAAGAGCCTCCCCTACCAGGCGTGGCATGTGCGCCACCCTATCATCATTTACAAATCGTTTACTCGTGCAATCGTCCTGTGCTACCTATAAGAATCAACCCCGAAGGATGGCTTCATTTTTGGTATGAAACCACACTTCGGGGCGTTTTTATAACTTTTTACTGGGAATCCCGCTTTTTGCCGTGGAAGAACAGTGCCAGCATTCCGGGTCCCACATGGGCACCGGTGAATGGCTCGTGGGGGGCAATAATAAGCTCCATGGGCTTGGCTGCTTCGGTGATCATATCGGCCAGCAGCTGGGCATCCTCCGGGCAGTCGCCGTGGGAAATGGCAACCCGCTGACTGCCGGCATCCTCCACGAATTTCTTGTATTCCTCCACAATGGCAGCCATTGCTTTCTTGCGGCCTCTGGCCTTGCAGCGGGCGGTGATATGTCCGGTGGGGTCGCCCCACAGCACCGGCTTGATGTTCAGCACCGTGCCAATCATGGCAGTAGCGCCGGAGACACGCCCGGTGCGCTTGAGGAAGTTCAGGTCATCCACGGTGAAGAATTGCAGGGTGTGCTGGGCATCCTCGTCCATAATATCTGCGGTCTCCCGCGCGTCCTTTCCGGCGGCACGAAGGTCAGCGGCCTTGCAGGCCATCAGTCCGGTGCCGAAGCCGGAACCCAGGGAGTCCACCACCCGCACGGTGCGTTCCGGGTAGGTTTCCATCAATTCCTCAGCGGCAATCTTTGCCGCCTGATAGGTTCCGCTGATGCCGGAGGACATGGAGAAATACACCACATCCTCCCCCCGTTCCAGCACGGGGCGGAAAGCATCCAGAAACAGCTGGGTGTTGAGCAAGCTGGTTTGCACCTTGCCGCCCTGGCGGAGCATCTCATAGTATTCATGGGAATCAAAGGTGTCTAAGCATCCGTCATAGGTGCTGGGCACACCGTTCATGGAATAAGAGCAGGGCAAAATGGAGATGTCCAGCTTGCGCAGAATCTCTCCGGGCAAATTGGAGCTTCCGTCCACAAAAATGGAAAATGACATGATGGTTCCTCCCAATACAAAGCCCCGCTGGCGGGGCGCTTCATTCTCATGCTTATTATAGAAGAAAGCAAGCCAAATGTAAATAGAAAGGTGTCTCCCCGGGTGGGGGAGACACCTTTCTGATAGGAAACCGGGGGTAGAATCTACCGGGCGGGGAACTCTACTGCCGGGAGAGTGGCTGAAAATGCTCATTTTTGTGGGCTTTTCGGAACACACGCCCCTGCCCAACCGGAAAGCATCGCCTTACTGGTTGACGGGATTGCCGCCGCCCGCCTGTTCACCGGGAGTCTTGGGTCTGCGCTTGCGATTGTAATTATAGTTCCGTCTGGGCGGCCTTCTCTCGCCAACCTCCTGGGGAGCAGCATCCGCACTCTGGCGCTCTTTGGGCGGCTGACCATTTTGATTGTTGGGTCTGCGGGGAGGCCGGTTATTGCGGCGAGGGCGCTCCTGCTGCTTTTCGGGGGATTCCTGTTCCGGACGCTCCTTGGCATCTTCCGGGCGGGGAACACTCCCCTGCTGGTCTGCATCAGGCTGCTCTTGATTTTCCCGGCGGGGACGTTCCCGACGAGGGCGGCGGTTTTCCCGCAGCTGGCGCTCCTCGCGGGGCGGCTGGTCGCCGGTGGGTTGACGGGACTCCGCAGAACCGGGGGCCGCTTCCCGGCGCGGCTGACGTGCTCTGGGGGGGCGGCGATCTTCTCGGGGCTGTTCTGCTTCCGCTGTCCCCGGCTGCTGCTCGGCGGCCTGCTCCTCTGCAATGGATTCCGTGGAATAGCGGAAGCGAATGGCATCCAGCACCGGTGTATCCTCTGCCTTGGGTTTTGCCGGACGCTTGCCGCCGCCGGAAATGGGCGCTAAATCCGCCGGAATGGGCGAGTCGTTCTTTTTTGCCTTGCCGCTGCGCAGAACGGCGATGTCTTCGTTCGAGAAGGTATTGACGGTCTCGGGATTATTTTCCATTTGAACCTTGACCCGCTGGCGCAGAATATCCACATCCACCACGGTGCCCCGCCCTTCGGGGGTATCTACAAAGGATTCGGGCTTGGGACTGGAACGAATCAGGCTTTCATAGGTATCCTGCTCGTATTTCAGGCAGCACATCAGCCGCCCGCAGGTGCCGGAAATTTTGGCGGGGTTCAGGCTCAGGTTTTGGGTCTTTGCCATTTTGATGGACACCGGCTGGAAATCGTCCAGGAAGCTGGCGCAGCAGAAGGGACGGCCACAGATGCCCAAGCCGCCCACCATCTTGGCCTTGTCACGCACACCAATCTGGCGCAGCTCAATGCGGGTGTGGAAGACACTGGCCAAATCCTTTACCAGCTCCCGGAAATCCACACGCTCGTCAGCGGTGAAATAAAACAGAATCTTGCTGCCGTCAAAGGCGCATTCTGCGCTGACCAGCTGCATATCCAGCCCGTGCTTCTCGATTTTTTGCAGACAAATCTCGTAAGCCCGCTTCTCCCGTGCCCGGTTTTCGCTGTTGGTTTTTTCGTCCTGCTCTGTGGCATGGCGGATGATTTTGCGCAGGGGGGCAATGGCATCCTTGGCGGGGATGGTATGGTTACCGCCGACACACAGACCGAATTCCAGTCCGCGAGCGGTATCCATGATTACATGATCCCCGGGGACAAACCGCTCTCCATCGGGGTCAAAATAATATATCTTCTGTCCCGGGCGAAACTGGATGTCCACGACCTCCAGCGTTTCCTCCTGGGCAGGACTCAGCACTTCTTCCATGGTATTCTCCTTATCGTAAAGCGTTTTCACGCTGAAATGTCGGATTCTTATTTTTTTGCAATCTGCAATTCCCATTCCAGATACCCACACACGGCACCGGGGGACACATTGCTTTTGAGGTAAAGGGAGGCTTTTTGCAGGGCGGCGTGGATTTTTACCAGCTCCCTGCTGGTGTAGACGGCGGCAAGCTGCCGTGCGCCCGGGGAGACGGCTTCCAATCCGGCGCGGCTCACCAGCGCTGCTTCGCTCAGCGCGCCCCAACTGTCTACCAACTCGCTAAGACCGTCCCGCTTCCACTTTTCCAGCGGAATCAAAACCTGCATCAATGCCAGGGGATCCCGGCGGCACAGCGCATCCAGCAGTGCCACCGTCTGGGGCGGAATTTGCTCTCCCTCACTGAGAAGATTCTTTGCGACACCCAAATAGCCGCCGCTGCGCAAAAATGCGGCTTCCACATCCTTTTCATCGGCCTGTGGAAATTCCCGGCGAAGCGCGGACACGCCCGCTTCTTTGGTCAGGGGCAGGAGCTTCAGTTCTGTACACCGGGAGCGAACAGTGGGCAGGAGCTTGTTTGGGTTATCTGCCAACAGAATGAACACGCCATAGCTGGGCGGCTCCTCTAACACCTTCAGCAGCGCATTCTGACCAGGCAGCCCCATGTCCTGCGCCCGGGGAAAGAGGTAAATTTTATGGTCGGACTCGTTGGGCTGGATATACATATCCGCCCGTGCCTCCCGAACGAGGTCAACCGGGACGGTTTTTTTCTCCGGGTCATCCACGGTAATGAAGTCCGGGTGCGCCCCGTCCAGCACCTTTTTGCAGGCGCGGCAGGTCAGGCAGGGCTTGCGCTCCTCCCCCTGGCACAGAATTGCTGCCGCCAGGAGCTTTGCCAGGGTATGCTTTCCGCACCCTGCCGGGCCGGAGATGAGATAGAAATGGGAGATATGTCCCGCTGCCAGACTCCGGCTCAGATTCTTTTTCAGTTGTTCGTTGCCAAGAAAAGCGTCAAAGGACATAATGGTGTCTCCTGATTGGAATAAACGTTTTGCAGGGGTCGACTAGCAGTCGACCCGCCAGCTGACGGAACAGAGCGGTTTGTTGAATGGTAAAAACATATGGTTTTACCACAAGGGGCGGTTGCGGAAGTCAACCCCACTCACCGGATTGTTCTGTTACAAAAGCCCCCACATTAGATAAGAGATAAGAGATAAAAGTGAATAGTGAATAAGTAAACGCCCACCAACACCGGAAAAATATCTATTCATTATTACTTATTCACTCTTATCTATTATCTAAGCCCACGCAAGTGGGCGTTTAGCCCCACAGGGCGGAGAGCATGGGGATGACCTGCTTTTTGCGGCTCATGACCTTGGGCAGAAAGACGCAGTGGTCCTTTGGCTCTGCGTTAAAGGCCTGGCGGATGGTTTCGTCATCACCGATGTAAATCAGCTGGGTGCCTTCCAGCAGCACGTCGGTAAGCATCAGCAGCACGGCAGAGAAGCCCTTGTCCTGGGCAACCCTGGTCATGCGAGCCAGGAATTCGTCCTTCCGCTCCAGCATACTGGGGCTGTCCACACAGGTAATCTGAGCAACTGCCAAATCGTGACCGGCAATGTGAAATTCTTTATAGTCCATGAACAGCAGCTCATCCACGCTTTTGTTGCCCAGGCTGGCAGAGAAAATGGTTTTGCCCAGCTCGTCCAGGGATACATTTGCAATCCGTGCCATACGCTCGGCCATGCGGACATCCCGGGAGGTGCAGGTGGGCGACTTGAACATAACTGTGTCGGAAATAATCGCTGCTGCCATCATGCCTGCCATCTTTTCGCTGGGCATCAGCCCCCGATCCTGGAACATACTGGCAATGATGGTGTTGGTGGAGCCAACCGGCTCGTTGCGTACCGTGATGGGATTGTTGGTCTGAATGTCTGCCAGCCGGTGATGGTCGATGATTTCCAGAATCTCGGCTTCTTCAAGACCGGGCACAGACTGGGCAATCTCGTTGTGGTCAACCAGCACCACCCGTTTCCGGCGGGGACGCAGCAGATGATAACGGGTGAGCACACCCACAACCTTCTCGGTTTCGTCCAGAATGGGATAGCAGTGCTCCCGGTATTTCAGCACCTGCTCCCGCACCTCATCCACCCGGTCTTCCAGGTGGAAGCACACCAAATCCTTCCGGCGGCAGATGCGCCCAACGGGAGTGGACTGGAAAATCAGACGGGCGGCAGAGTAAGCATCAAAGGGCGTGGAGATGATGCAGGTTGTGGTGGGGAGATTGCGCAGTTCCTCCTCCAGCTCGGACTGGCACAGCACCAGGCAGTTGACCCCCAGCTCCAATGCGCGGCGAATCATATCCGGCTGGTGGCCGCACAGCACTACCGTCTTTGGGGATGAGAACAGCAGATTCTCCCGGCTCTTGGGCAGGGCAATGGTCACCTCACCGCCAATGGAATCCGTGCTTTCACCGGCGGCGTTGAGAACCTTTCCTTCCAGCACGGATAGGACGTTAAACAGAGGGACATCATCAAGATAGCCCTTGTATACCAGATCCATGTTGTAGCTTGCCACATCCTCCCGGGACAGCATACCGTACAGGGATCCGTCCTCGTTGGCAACAGGGAGGGCAGAGCTCTTTTTGTCGTCGGAAAGCAGCTGCCATGCCCGCCCCAGGGTGACAGCGGCGCTGAGGATGGGGGGCTTGTCAAAATCCAGATCCCGCACCTGGGTGTACATATTGTGAATGCGCGTGGGTGGCTGGAAGCCGAAGCGATCCAGCACAATCTGGGTTTCATCGGATACATGACCCAGGCAGGCAGCCTCATATTCCCGGTCACCGCAGGCGTTGCGCAGTGCTGCATAAGCCATGGCGGCCACAATGGAATCCGTGTCCGGGTTCCGATGGCCGGTAACGTAGATATGATCCATACAATCTCTCCTTTGCCAGACGGCGGGGTATCGCCGCCTAATTCTCTATCTCTCCTGCTAGATTCTCTCCAAACAATGCTTTGATTTTATCAGGGCTGTAGCCCTGGCCGATGGCCCACATGAGCTTGGTCATGGCAGCCTCACTGGTCATGTCCCTGCCCTGAATGACCCCCAGTTCCAGCAGTTGGTTGCCCACCTGGTACACCTGCAAGTTGGCGCTGTCATACAGGCATTGGGTGGTGACCACCACGCTGATGCCGTCCTCCACCGCCCGGCGGATGCCCCGCAGCCCCTGGTGCAGTACGTTGATGCCGCCCAGGCCGAAGGCTTCAATCACGATGCCCTGATACCCCATGGCATCCAGCATCTCAAAGATGGTGGGCTTGAGACCGGGGGTGAGCTTCAGCAGAAACACATCCCGACTGACCTGGGGACACAGCCGGGGCTCTCCCCGGCGGGCGGGCAGGGCGGATGCGTCCACAACCAGGCCATGGTTGGTGACTTGGGCGCAGTAGCGGGCATTGACGCTCTCAAATGCGGAGAAGCCGGAAGCACGCACCTTCACGGCGCGGCAGCCCAGCATCACCTTTCGGTCGAAGGCCACGAATACGCCGGGACAGCCGGAGGCGGCCATGGCAAAGGCGGTGCGCAAATTGCCGGGACCGTCGGACAGCATATCTGCCAGCGGCAGCTGGGAGCCGGTGAACACCACGGGGATGTCGATGTCCGGCAGCATAAAGGTGACGGCGGAAGCGGTATAGGCCATGGTGTCGGTGCCGTGGGACACCACAATGCCGTCCACTCCTTTTCTGCCTTCAAAAATTCGGGTGGCAATCTGCTGCCACTGTTCCGGGGTGATGTTGGAGGAATCCAGGCACATGATGTCCTCCACGTCTATTTCATAGTAGCTGCGCAGCTGCTCCAGCGCCAGCTCCATCACGTCACTGCGGTGGGGCTCCAGTCCCTGCCCGCCGGGCATGGACGCAATGGTTCCGCCGGTAGTAAGAAGCCGAATTTTCTTTTTATTCATAGGGCACTCCTATTGGCAATAATAATGTTATTATAGCCACTGTTTTGAAAAATAGCAAGAAAAACATT
>URPI01000113.1 GCA_900549705.1 uncultured Eubacteriales bacterium | reverse complement strand
AGATTCTCGCATAGGGAATTATCCTTGCCGGGGGCGGGCGCGGACAGATCTCCCTTGGAAATGGCTGCGGAGTAGGTCTTCATTTCCGTCACCGCCCCTTCCAGAAATTGCAGCCCCCTGGCCAATTTCTGGAAGGGCACATCCAGTTCCTCCGGGTTCAGGGGCTGAATTTCTTTGTCGTACAGGATGCTGCGAAGATATTCAAACAGGCGGTCACAGCTGTCCTGCGTGCGGTCGGGCATCTCCATCAGGGCTGCTCCTTTACTTCTGCGCAGAAGCGGCATACCCGGTCGCCGGTAGCCCAGCAGTCCACTTCAACGGCAGTGTAGGGCTTGCCGGAGTACAGGGAGAGAACACCGGAGATGAAGCCCTCATCATAATTGCACACCGTCTCGCCCAGAACAGGCAAGCCGGAGCAGTCTGCATCCTCAGACACCGTGAGAACCAGGCGACCACTGGCCTCATCTGCCTCCTCAATGCGCAGGATGCCGATTTTCTCCGCCTGCATTTTGGCCTGCAAGTCCCCCACAAACCGGTCAAAGGGCAGACTCGTGTCCAGAAAATACCGGGCAAAATACTCCCCTGCCCGTTTGCCTGCCCCACGGAACGCCGCAATCTGCGCTTCCTTGCCGTAGCGCTCCCGCAGTTCCTCCTTCAAGGAGTATTCCAGCATCCGATATACCATAACGGGCAGCTCTGAACCCATATTCTCCCGTCCTTTTTTTTCAAAGCCAAGATAATCATCCAGTGTGATTTCCTTTGCGTCAGACATAAAAACATTGTCAACCATTTTTTTCGCTCCTGTTTCCATTATATTCCGACATCAATGAACAGTGTATTTCATTATAAGCATCAGTAATGAATTTTTCAAGGAGTAAATCGCAGTATTTTGTCAGCAGCGCTTCTCCGCTTTTCATTCAATATGCAAATGCAGCACGCAGCACTGGATGAGAAACAAAATACGGACATAAAGCGCCAAAATGCCTGCCTTCCCGATTATCCGTTCTCTAAGTCTGCATGGCAGGCGCTGCTGAACAGACCCGCACGGCAAGCTTCCAATCCTTCATCTTTGTGGTACCAAGATGCCAATCGTTGGCCGAATAAAAGTCAACAAACTTTGCTGAATCAAAATCGATTCTATTCTCCCCTCCTCCACGCTGGGCGGCGAAAAGGGAGCAAGGGTCGGCTTTTCGCTGCCCGCGTCCTGCGTAGGAAAATGAGCATGGTTATAAGTCTGAGTATGATTATAATTATGGGTATGATTATGAGGGGCATTCGGCTGCATTTCGCTGGATTCCGCTGCATTTCGCTCCCCCTCGTTTGCGCAGGACTCCCCCGGCGCTTCCTGCGGAATGGTTTCCGGTACTTCCTGCGCCGCAGGACGCATCAGTTCTTCCCGCTGTGCATTTTTTGTGTTGGTTTCGCAGGCCTCCCTGTAGCGGTCAATCTGCGCTTCCAGCATCCGAAAGGCCAGCTCCACCAGGGCATCCTCCCCCTGGTAGCCCTCCCCCTCAAACCGGTAGTCAAAGGCCGCACGCATCAGCGCCCCGAACTGGGCATCGCTGAATTTCTCGGTGACATTCAGCACATCCTTAAACAGCACCAGCGTTTCCTGTCTCTTTCTTGCCATATGTATTCCTCCATCCCTGGCGTTTTTCATCATGAACACATATTCGCACACAGGTTCATATTTGTCAACTCAAAAGAACACATTTCCTCCACTGCCGGAACACAGCAAAACCCCCGAACGCACGAAGCGTTCGGGGGCAATCTTGGAGCGGGTGACGAGGCTCGAACTCGCTACCTCCACCTTGGCAAGGTGGCGCTCTACCGGATGAGCTACACCCGCATCTGGTGCCTTCGGTCGGAGTCGAACCAACGACACGCGGATTTTCAGTCCGCTGCTCTACCTGCTGAGCTACGAAGGCATTTGACGCGATGGGAAAGAAACTCCGAATGCCGAAGCATTCGGAATTTTTGGAGGTACCGCCCAGATTTGAACTGGGGAATGAGGGTTTTGCAGACCCTTGCCTTACCACTTGGCTACGGTACCATAAAAATAAGGAGTGGTAACATCCTTATTTAAGTTGGAGCGGGTGACGAGGCTCGAACTCGCTACCTCCACCTTGGCAAGGTGGCGCTCTACCGGATGAGCTACACCCGCATCTGGTGCCTTCGGTCGGAGTCGAACCAACGACACGCGGATTTTCAGTCCGCTGCTCTACCTGCTGAGCTACGAAGGCATGGGGAGCAGAATTTGCATTCTGCCCGATGCGAAAGGGACTATGAAAAAAGTGGCGACCCGGAACGGACTCGAACCGTCGACCTCCAGCGTGACAGGCTGGCGTGCTAACCGACTGCACCACCGGGCCAGGTGGTTGGTGGGAACAACAGGGCTCGAACCTGTGACCCCATGCTTGTAAGGCATGTGCTCTCCCAGCTGAGCTATGCTCCCAAACCGTTTGTCGTTTGCCAGGGTGTTGACCTCAGCGACGTTGATTATTATACATGGGGCAGCCCGTTTTGTCAAGCAATTTTTAGGTTTTTTTCAAAAAAATATTCTTCTTGGCAAAACAGGCCATTTCCCATTTGATTCATGGAAAAATCACATTTTTTCCAGCAGTTTTTTAATATCCTCCGGGGTGAACTCGTAAACCGTGTCGCAGAACTGGCACTCCACCGGGAAAGCCTTGCCCTCAGAAGCAATGTCCTCCAGCTCCTGCTTGCCCAGGCTGATGAGGGCGCGCTCCACCCGCTGGCGGGTGCAGTAGCACTTATAGCTGACCTCCACCGTGTCCAGGAACACCACGCCCAGTTCGCCGCACACCTGACCCAGAATATCCTCGGGGGTCATCCCCTGGTCAAGCATGGGGGTAACTGCACCGGCACGCTGAATTCCCTGCTCCACCTTGTCAATGATTTCATCCGGCGCACCCGGCAGCAGCTGCACCAGGTATCCGCCAGCCACCTTCACCGTCATATCCCGATCCACCAGCACGCCCAGGGCGCAGGCAGTGGGGGTCTGTTCGCTTTGGGCAAAGTAAGCGGTAACATCATCGCCAATCTCCCCGGACACCAGGGCAGTGGAACCGACATAAGGCTCCTTGAGCTGCAAATCGCGGATGACCGTCAGGGTTCCGTTGGTACCCACCGTTGCGCCCACATCCAGCTTGCCGGGATACTTTTCGACCAGCGGGACACGCGGCTCCGTCACGCAGCCGCGGACGTTGCCCACCGCGTCGGAGACCACGGTAATGGTGCCGATGGGACCGCCGCCCCGCACCTGGAGGGTCATGGAGCCATCCTCCACCTTCTGCATATTGCCCATCATGGAGGCGGCAGTCAGCGCCCGTCCAAGGGCTGCTGTGGCGTTGGGGGTCGTATGGTGGATTTGGGCAGCACGGCGGACAATCTCCGTGGAACGGATGGCCACCACCTTCACAAAGCCATCCATGCTCATGCCGCGAACAAGATAATCATTCATTTTACTGTTCCTTTCCTGGCGGAGAAGAAAATCCGCTGTTCCCCTGCCCCGGGGGCGCTGAATTTCCGGTCGCCGTATACACAAATACGGGTGAAACCCGCTTCCTTCAAAAAGCCGGTAAGCTGGCTCTGACTGTAGGCATATTCCCGGTGCTCCTCAAAGGAGCGGAGCCATGTTTTTCCCTGGCGCTGGAACAAATCCATGCCATAGGAGAGAATGTTGGTATCCCGGTCAAAGTCCCCCCGCCAGACGCAATCCACGTCATCGTCCTCATCCAGGAACACCTGGCCGTCCATGGCATGAAGCTTTTCCGGGGTGTTCACATCAAAAATGAAGATGCCGCCGGGGTTCAGCGCCTTAAATACCCGCCGGATGGCAGCCTGGCACTCCCGGGGGTCGGTAATATAATCCAGACTATCCAGCGCACACACCGCCATGTCCACCCCCCGGGGCAGATAGAGGGCGGATAGATTCTGATGCAGGAACACAGGGCGAGGCATTACATCCATGTTTTTCTGCTGCGCCTGGGTGAGCATCTCCTCGGACAAATCCACCCCAATCACCGGCAGCCCCCGCTGGGCAAGGAGCTTCGTCACCGAGCCGGTGCCGCAGGCCAGGTCAGCGGCTGTGCGGGGACGGACATTCTCCCGCTTCAGAATTTCAAAATAAAAATTTACCGCGTCAGCATAGTTGACATCCCTGGTCAGGCGGTCATAGCTGGCAGCAAGAGCTTTGTAAGAATCCATAAGTAATCGACATCCAAAAATTGTTTATATAGGGGCGGATGGGCGCAATACGCCCTTGGCAAAACCATCACCCGTTTCCATTCAACCAACCACTCAATCCCGTCAGCTTGCGGGCGGATGCTATCCGCCCCTACAGTGGCGTGTTCCATTCACCAGGGCGCAGCCATAAAATCCTACGGTTTATTACCTGTATCGTCACCGGGCGGGTTAGGAAACCAACGTATTGGCAGAGGGTTCGCAGCGTCACTAAAAAAGGGTGCTGTCCCACGGTGGTGAGGCAGCACCCGGAAAAATCAACGCTTGAAAATGCTGAAAATCTCGTCGATATCGCTGATGTCGGTGGGCTTGGTGGGCTTTGCAGCAGCGGCCACAGGCGCGTCAATGTCGTCTGCGGGAGCGGCAGCAGCGCCGGGCTGCACCCGGCCTGCGGTCTGGCTTGTTCCGTCAAAGCCGGTGGCAATCACCGTCACCCGCATCTCATCCTGGAAAGCATCGGAGCAGGTTGCACCAAAGATGATGTTTGCATTGGGGTTGGCAGCCTCCTGCACAATACCGGCGGCAGTTTCCACATCGTCCAAGGTCATTTCGGCAGAGCCGGTGATGTTGATCAGCACGCCCATGGCACCATTGATGGAAGTCTCCAGCAGGGGGCTGGAAACGGCAGCGGTGGCCGCCTGCTCGGCCTTCTCCCGGCCAGTGGCAATGCCCACGCCCATATGTGCCCGTCCGGCGGACTTCATGACGGCGGAAACGTCGGCAAAGTCCAGGTTAATCATCACATTCTCAGAGAAGCCAACCAGCTCGGAAATGGAGGTGACAGCCTGCTTGAGCACATCGTCGGCGATGCCGAAGGCGTTGGCAAAGGTAATCTTCTGGTCGGTCACATACTTCAGCCGGTCGTTGGGGATGATAATCAGCGAATCCACCTTCTCGCCCAGGTCGGCAATGCCCTGCTCGGCCTGACGCATCCGGTTGGCACCCTCAAACTTGAAGGGCTTGGTAACAACACCAACGGTGAGGATTCCTGCCTCATGTGCCAGGTCTGCCACGATGGGCGCTGCGCCCGTGCCGGTGCCGCCGCCCATACCGGCGGTGATGAACACCATGTCGGTGCCTTCCAGCACCTTGGCCAGTGCCGCACGGCTCTCCTCAGCGGACTTCTTGCCGATTTCGGGCTTGGAGCCGGCGCCCATGCCGTTGGTCAGCTTTTCGCCAATCTGAACCTTATTCTTGCAGACGGATTTATTCAAGTCCTGCTTATCGGTATTGACGGCGATGAACTCCACACCGTCCACGCCGGATTCAATCATACGGTTAATAACGTTGTTGCCGGCACCGCCGACGCCAATCACCTTGATTTTAACAACGCGCTCCTGTAAACTTTCGGACATATATTCTTCCTCCTATGTATCGTAATACGCAGACGCAGCCTGGATGCCGCCGTTATTTTTACCTATTGGCTTCTATTCTAGCGTGAAATTCCAAGCCCGTCAATAGGAAATCTTATTTTTTCGCCAAAATATTCCGGTATCTGTTCCCTTCAAAGCCCGGCAATATGGAGAGGATAGCCAAATTAGCTTCTCTTTGGGCACAATGACTGTATTTCAAGCATCTTAGTCGAAGGGCGTGTAGCCAACCTGGTCAGGCCAGGTGGTAAAGCTGATGTCCAGAATGCCGGTCTGATAATCGTTCATCTGCATGATGGCGTTCTTCATATAGACAATTTTCTTGTCCATATCCGCAATGCTGCCCAGATTCACCTGATACTGGGTTCCGTACCACAGCGTAATATCCTGGATCTGGCTCACGTCCACGCTGGCGGCATCACCGACGATGTCGTTAGCCTCCAGCTGCTGCAAAATTTGCAGCGCATAGCGCAGCCGCTGTGCGCCGGTAACCAGCGCCTGGACGGCCTCTCCGGTGGTGGGGTCCGTCTCGATGGGCGCTTCCTCGGTGGCAACGCCAATCTCACCGGCCTGAGGCTGATAAATGGTCACCCCCAACACCTTTGTGTAGTTGCGGGCGGTTTGGGCATTGGTCTGCTCCACCACCTTGCCATCGGAATTGATAAGCCACCACACGCCGTCCTGATCCTGAATGGAATAAAAAACCGCAGCTTCCTCTATCTCAATAATAACCGTATCCGGCAATTTTATTCCAATCCTGGCACTTTTTACATAGGGGAGGTTGGCCACAATCTTGCCCGATGCCTTCGTCCGGTTGATGGTCAGAAGATTATCCCCCTCCTTGATGCCGGAGGTCTGGGCAATGGTCCACTCGGGGTAGGACTTGGCACCTGCCACGCCAATCTGCTTGACCTTGAAAAACACCGACATTCCCAAAACCAGTGCCAGCACCACCGCCAAAATGGTGATAAGCTGAATGGCAAGGCGGCGGCTGTTGAAGGAAACAGGCTGGGTGTAAATCATGGCGGGGGTATTGAGCCGCTCGGCACGTTTGCGCTTTTTCTCTGCCTCCGCTGCCCGCTTCTCCCGGCGCGCCGTCCGGGCATCATCGCCAAACACATTGGGGTCTTCCTTACGGAAGGCGTTCAGAATGGGATTTTGGGTGGAGAAAAATTTCTGAATGTTCTGCTGGAAATCCAGCTTTTTCTTTGCCTTGGTTCTCTGGTTTGCCTGGCGGTAGGGCTGATACTGGGCATCCCGGGTGCTCTGAGGGCGGCGCTGGCGAGGTGCAGCAGATGTCCCACTGCGCGGCCTTGCGGCAGTCTGCCTGGATGCTTCCTGCCTTGGCTCTGGGGCAAAGCGGGCGCTCTGGCTCTCTGCGTCCGGGACGTATACCTCAAAGCTTTCGCCTGCCTGGGCCTGGGCTTCGGACTGCGGCTGTGCCGCCGTCTGCTG
>URPI01000112.1 GCA_900549705.1 uncultured Eubacteriales bacterium | reverse complement strand
AGCGGCGCAGCCGCCTTGGCTTCCCCCGGGGGTGTTGCAGAGCGCAGCGAATCTTTCAAAATGATGATTGCCGGGGGCAATCATACCGTAATTAAAAAGCTGCTGAGCGTAGCGAGGCTGATGAGGGGTGGCGAGAGCCAGAAAGTTCAAAAGATTCTTGTTGAATGGTGCAAAGCTGGAATAAATACCATTCATCCAGCTGCATTCATGAACCAACCTGTCGCCGCCCCTCATCAGTCATGATAAATAATCGGTTCCGAAGTGCCGATTATTTGTCATGACAGCTTCCCCCCGGGGGAAGCCAAGAACTCAGAAACCATTAGATATTACCATCCAACAGAGCGCTCAGTTACGGGAGCTTCGGCTGGCGGGTCGCCAGGTTGGCGACCCCTACATGGCGCAGGCATTCAACCGCAAGCAAACCGTGCGCCTTTATGCCCCTCTCCAAATACAAACGCCGCCCCGAATGGAGCGGCGTTTCGTATTACATATAGGCTTGCCGGGGTGGGCTGATATATCGCTCATGGCTGAGGGATTGCGGCCGCGCATAGGAGCCGGAAACCAGCCCCATGGTGGCATAGATGGTAACGATGGAGGAGCCGCCGTAGCTGACCAGCGGCAGGGTCAGGCCGATAACCGGCATAACGCCGATGCACATACCAATGTTAATCAGCACCTGGAACATCATAGCGGAGGCAGCGCCGTAGCAAATCAGCCGCCGCATATAGTCCGGGCAGCGAGAACCAACCTGGATGCACCGGGCAATGATGGCAAATTCCAAGAGAATCACAGCCAGGCAGCCAATGAAGCCCACCTCCTCACCCATGGAGGAGAAGATATAGTCCGTATGCTGGGCAAAGAGGTTGCCGTCCTGGGTACGGGTTCCGTTGAACAGCCCCTGGCCGGTCAGGCCGCCGCCGGTGAGGGATTGCAGGTTGATTTTGCTATGGTAGCGGGCACCGATGCCCATTTTGTCATACTCGGGGTCAATCAGAACGAGGATACGTTCCTGCTGGTAAGCACCCAGGTGCGGCCACACGAACGGGACGAGCGCCGCCACGCCGCCAATGCCCACGGCAAACCACCACAAGCTCACGCCGCCTGCAAAGGCCATGCCGATGAACACGAACACGAACACCAGCGACACGCCGGCATCGCCGGAGAGCACCATGTTCAGACCGGTAACAAGCCCCAGGTGGAACACCATGTGCAGCACCGAGGGGATGCTGGAAATATCATTTTGGTGGGATGCCATCACCGATGCCATAATGATAATGTAGGCGATACGGGCAATCTCGGCGGGCTGGATGCTGACGGGCACCAAGGGAATGGTCAGCCAGCTCTTGTTGCCGGTGCTGTGGTCATCACCGAAGGGAATCAACAGCAGCAGCAAACAGACGTTGAAAATCACCAGTGCGGTTCGGTGCTCTGACATAAAATCTACGTCAATGGACGAAACGATGGCGTAAATCATCACGCCCAGAGCAGTGGCAACCAACTGAATCAAAATGTATTTGGTATTACTGCCGAACTTTGCAGCATTGGTGGCGCTGGCAACCATGATGCCGCCGTAGCCGGAGGTAACCAGGCACAAAATCAGCAGCACCCAATCGCCCTTTTTGGGAAAATCCCGTAATTCTTCAATAAATCGTCGCAATAAAGTTCCTCCTTTTCTCATGACCCACAGTGCCTGTGTCATGACGGCGGCTTTCTGCGGAGTGGCCGCATTTGCCCCTGTTTTGAAACGATATGGTTGTACTATACCATTTTTTCTGCAAAAAGTAAATAGAGGATACAAGAACAAACCGTGAACAAAGGGGCCGCCCCAGCTGAGGCAGCCCCTTCCCTATTGATTTTATCAGGTTTCTCAGCTAATCCGCACCGCAGCCACCACGAAGCGGCCATTGTCGATGGTATATTCGCAGGTGGACAGGCACAACAGCTTGTCGCCGTACACGGGGGTGATGCCGGTATCATAGAAGCTCAGCTCTTTGCAGGTGGCAACGAACTTGTTGAACTCCGCCTCGTCCTTTGCATCCGCCATCAGGTGGTAGGCAAAGCCCACGTTGTCGGTGCCGGAGGTCTTAAATACGGCAAAAATCTTGTAAACATGGGACTCGGTGAGGGTATCAAAGAAAATCATGGGATTATTTTCCCAGGTGGACTTCTGATAGTAGTTGCCCAGGTAGGCAAACATACTGCCGTCCTTCATGTTGTGGCCAAAGAGCGTGATGTTGTCGCTTGGCTCAAACACATCGCAGATTTCGGCGGCATAGATGCTGCCGCGGACGGACTGCTTCTTGTCAAAGTCCTTATACAGATAGAAGTTGGCATTATCCTCGGTGGTCTGCATCACGGGATAGTTGATTTTCGTTCCTTCAATCTGAAGCCAGCCCACCATATCGGTGTTTTCGTTGTGCAGCTCCTGATACCAGGGCAGGAAATCGTTTCCTTCTTCCACCGCAGGCTTGGTGGGCACATTTTCAGGTTCATCCACCACATCCGGGGTGTAATACTCATCGGTGTGCCCATAGCTGCCCGGGATGCCGTAGGGGCTTTCGGTAACATTTTCTGTACCGGCCGTGGGTTCGGTATAATCCTGACGTGCGTTGTTGACCATCTCTGCCCGCTTATTGTCATCGCTCTGGTGCTTGGCGCCGTCTGTGAAATAGGCCGCCAAATACAGCGCACTGGCCACAAAAGCAGCAATCAACACCAGAATCAGCGCTGTAAACAGTCCTTTTTTCATGGCATTTCCTCCAATTTTCTTTTTTCCTCACTACGGGGAAATTTCTGGTTTCATTATAGACGAGCAGTTACCTTCTGTCAAGCGATACATGGCGGCGAAAACCTTGTGAATTTATTAAGGTCAGTCAAAAATTTTTCCTTGCATTCCTGGAAAAAGTATGCTATAATCCCCGCTGTAGATGCCGGTGTGATGGAATGGTAGACGTAGTGGACTCAAAATCCACCGCTGGCGACAGCGTACCGGTTCGAGTCCGGTCACCGGCACCAAAGTTGCCCTCAGGCAAGGGGGAAAAGATAACAGGGAATACCGAATAGGCAAATGGTTCTGTTCGTCATTCCCTGTTATCTCTTTTTTTATCCGCCGGGTGCAGCAGGATAGCCACGCAGCGTCAAGCCATTATCTTAAATATCCGCCTTGTTCCTAAAATCATTGACACATTCTGTTATACATCCTTTTGTGGACTGCGTCAACCATTTCAATCCGTTTTCCACCGGGATAGAAATCCCGCGTCCCCGGCGTTGACTCTTTTGGGGATTGCCGCTATAATAGAGAAAACAACAAAGGGCGGTATCTCATGAATTTTTCTCCCGACTCCAAATTCACGGCAATGTGCGTAAGGCTGGTGCAGCTGACAAAAATCAATTTATTATGGCTGTTGTGCAGCCTTCCTCTTTTCACCGTCGGCGCTTCCACCTGTGCCATGCTGGCCTGTCTGACGGCAATGCAGCAAGAGGAGGACTGCGGCGCAAAGGTCTTTTTCCGATCCTTCCGATTCCATTTCAAGCGAGCAACGGCGCTGTGGCTGCTGGCCATTTTTCTGGGTGCCATGCTGGCGCTGGACTATCGGATTATCG
Source organism: uncultured Eubacteriales bacterium (assembly GCA_900549705.1). Classification (GTDB taxonomy): domain Bacteria; phylum Bacillota; class Clostridia; order Oscillospirales; family Oscillospiraceae; genus Faecousia. The sequence continues at coordinate 3,513 of URPI01000112.1, read as the reverse complement.
CCCCCCTGGACTTCCCCGGAAAAATGGCGGTGGTGGTGGTCATCTGCTTCTGCGCGCTGGCGCTGATTTTGGTATCCGGCCTGGTTTTCCCCCTGCTGGTGCGCTACCGTCAGTCCATCCGTGACACCGTCATCAATGCGGTGCTGCTGAGCATCGCCCACCTGCCAAAGATGCTTCTGGTCACGGCCATGAATCTGCTGCCAATGCTGCTTCTGGTTGTGCTGCCCCAGGTATTCTTCTTTTTCAGCTTTCTGCTGCCCGTCTGCGGAATTTCCCTGATTGCACTGTATGACCTGCACGTGACAAACAAGATTTTTGCTGCCCTGGAAACGAAATAAAAAATGCCGCTGAATCTGGAAAACTCACTTCCGATTCAGCGGTATCATTTTGTTGTTTTCAGCGTTTTCGCTTACTGTACTGCCGCAGATATTCCATCTGCTCCCGGTCTTCCTGCTGCCAATCCTTCCCCCTTGCGGATGCCACCAGCAGCGCGTAGTCCACAAGCGCCGCCAGCACCAGCGCAATGATTCCAAACACCATGTTCATTCCCCCGCTGGCATTATATGCCGCCGGGAACGGAACCATACATTAAATTTTTACAACCCCAGCAGCTCCCGGGCAAAGCTCCCGGCGGCCTCGGCAATCTCCGGTGGAACCAAATCCCAATTGGGCTTGCGGGAAGTCAGGTTGTGGGCATCGGAGCCGATGAGCTGAAATTCATCCTGAGAAAACATTTTCACCGCCTTTTTGCGGTTGAAGAAGCCCTGGAAAAATTCGCAGTTCACCTGCATCAGAACGCCGCCCTCCCGCAGCTGCTGCCAATACTCCTTTTTCCTGCACAGGTGAAAGTACCGCTCAATATGCGCCAGCACCACCTGCATATCACTGCGGCTGTTCATATCCAGAACGGTGTCAATCACCCGGTCGTTCCAGGGCTGGAAGGGCATTTCCAGCAGCAGCACGCCGGTATTGCCAATGCACAGCCGGGGCAGCTGCGCCACATTTTCCATTCCGTCAAAATAATAGACCTCCGCCCCCATCAAAAACCGGGGCATCCCCGGCTCCAGGGCAGCGGAAAGCCGCTGCCAGGCCTCCTCCCGCTTTTCCAGAAAACGCTCCGGGTTTGTCTGGTCGGCGTAAAAATGGGGCGTTAAAATCACGGCATCCACGCCCTGCTGCTGCTCCAGATGCAGCATTTGCAGGCTTTGCTCTACGGATTTACTGCCATCATCCACACCGGGGAGAATATGGCAATGAAAATCGACCATCGTATGTATTACTTCCTTTCCGATAAAGGCAAAACGGCGCAAAGCTGGAAAAGGGGGAGCGGTTCGCTGAATGGAACCAGCTGCCGCCCCTTGACCCCGGGGAGGAAGCCACGGAGGGGGCAATTCTTTTCGCTTGTGCGCTCTACTTCACAGCATCCAATCACTTTCATATTTTACACGAATTATTTTTGTTTGTCAAACATCTCCGGCGCTTTTCAATTTTTCTAAATTTGTATGGTCAGATACTCCAAATTTTTACAATACAAAAATTGACAGCCATCCGGGCAAATGTTATAATATGATACTGAGAAAATTATTTCAGAACGTAGAAAGCGGGGTGACCGGATTTGGCTTCTGTTCTTCAAATCCAACCCGGCACAAAACTGCGCATGGCGCTGGATGTGCCCATCGGTCAAGAGCCTTCCTTTAGTCTTATCTGTACCTTTGTAAAGCCCCTGGACAGTGCCTCCTTCCTGATTTCCATTCCCATGAAGGACGGCAAGCCGCTGCCCCTGGACGAAACCCAAAAGCTGCTTATCTGCTTTGGCGCTGGTTCAGAAATGCAGATTGTGGCCGGTTACGCCGATGACATTGTCAAAGAAGGCATCCGGCGCTGCTGGAAAATCCGCCGGGTTTCCGAGCAGCGGCAGTTCTTCCGCCGCGTGGACGAGCGTCTGCGCGCCGCCATCCCCATCACCTATTCTCAGCCCACCTGGCAGCCCCGGGAGGATGGCTCCATTCCCACCGCAGAGGGCATGACATTGGATATTTCCGCCGGCGGCCTTGCCTGCTACCTCAACGACGGCATGGCCGTGGGTGAAACCATCGAAATGAACCTTCCCTCCATCGGTGTCAGCCGGGAGGGGCAGGCCATCTGCGGTGTGGTAGCCGTCATCTGCTGGACGCGGGAAGCCCCCAAGGGCAGCCCCTTCCGCCGGGTGGCCGGTGTTCAGTTCCGCTTTGCCGACAACGAGGAACGCCAGCAGATGCAGGACTATGTGCTCAACATCAAGAAACGGTATAAGCTATGATAGAAACAGAAGGAACGCAGGCCGCGCCCGAAGCGCCACCGGAGCAGCCCAAAAAGCGGCGGCAGAAAAAGCGGGACATGATGCGCATCGAGGCACTGGAAAAGCTCATGCAGGAAACCGGGGGCGATGTTGACCCCGATACCATCGTCAGTATGTATTTCCCCCACCGCCGGCGCAAGCTCCTGGCTGCCGCTCTGCTGCGGCTGGACAAGCTGTGGCTGTGGTTTTTGGGGCTCATCGTGCTGGTAGCGGTGCTGTTTCTGCTGGCATTCAGCCAGGAGAAGATGGGCAATTTCACCATCAACCTCAACCGGCTGGAGCTGTTCCGCAAGGGCATCGCCATCGACTGTGACCCCAATTTCTCCTCCCCCACCGCCCGGCTGTACGCCGACACGGTGCTGGATGCCACCAACATTTCCATTGATGACATTCCCTCTGATGTGGATGACATCAACGGCAGCCACAACGGTGAAAATTACATGGCCTACACCTATTATGTCCGCAATGCGGGCAAAGAAGACCTGAATTATATTGCCAGCATCAAGCTGGTTTCCGCCAGCAAGGGCGCGGAGGAAGCGCTGCGGGTGGCCGTGTGGCGCAACGGCAAATGCACGGTGTACGCCATGCCGTCATCCGGCGGCGAACCGGAAGCAGGCTGCGTCAATTTTGAAAGCCGGGAGGTAGTGTGCTCCTTTGCCGAATCGGATTTTCTCGTTGGCTATGTGGATAAATACACCATCGTCATCTGGCTGGAGGGCAGTGACCCGGAGTGCGTGGATAAAATAGTCGGCGGCAGTGTGGAACTGTCCATGGACATCGATTCCAAGGAGCACAGCGATACGAGCCTCCTGCAAAAGTTCATTGCCGACATCCGCGACACCCTCAGCGATAACAAGCCCATCAGCGCTTCCGGCACCGATGCCCCCGATTATTACGAAAGCGGCGAGGTTACATGGTTCAATCGGAGGAATCAGGAATAACGGGCTAGAAATCCCCCCGTCCCTGTAGGGGTCGCCAATTTGGCGACCCGTCGTTCTCCTGGCACGAAGTGCCCTCGGCTTCCCCCGGGGGGAAGCTGCTGAGCGAAGCGAAGCTGATGAGGGGCGGCGACAGGTTGGTTTATGAATGCAGCTGGATGAGTGGCGTATGTTCTGGTTTCCTCCACTCAACGGGGAAATCTAAAACTTTTAGCCATCGCCACCCCTCATCAGTCA
>URPI01000111.1 GCA_900549705.1 uncultured Eubacteriales bacterium | reverse complement strand
CCCCCAGAGGTGGAGCCGAGGGCGCTTCGCGCCATGGGACGTTCTCAACACGGTTTCTGAGTGCTTTGTTACCGGGCGGGTTAGGGAACAAACGTATGGGTACAAGCCCCACAGCGTCATTGACCGGCGATGCTATCGCTTACATCATTTCCTCGATGTGGTACACATAGTCCAGAGAACGCAGGGCATCGATGATGTCCGCGTGCTTTTTATAGTGTTTGAGTTCTGCGCTGGCAACGGTGAAGGACACGGAAAAAACACTGATACCGGAATTGAGATAGGCAGGATTTGCCTCAATGTCATCAATTCGGATGCCCAGCGCCCGGACGGTGGAAACAAAATCCGGTAAATCGCTCTTGTTTTTCAGCTCCAAATGAACTTCAAAATGATTGGAGCGATCTTTGAGCATCTTTTCCAATGCCGGCAGGCTGGACATACAGGTGAGCATAAACAGGAACAACCCCAGCGACAAGGTGTAAAGCCCCGCGCCCACAGCCATGCCCAGCACAATGCAGCACCACAGACCCACCGAGGTTGTCAGCCCCTTGATTTGGCTCTTGGAGCTGTAGAGAATGGAATTACTGCTGATGGTGGCCGTACCGATGATGGCAGCGGCGGACAGCACCGGCAGTGCCATTCCCTGCTGCATCAGGTATATGTCCAGGAGCATGGTTCCCGTGCCCGCCAAGCTGACCAAAATAAAGGTACGCAATCCGGCGGAATGCCGCTTGCTGGAACGCTCACAGCCAATAACAGCCGAAAGCACCAAACTCAGCAGCAGCCGCAAAATCACCGTGCCCAGGCTCAGCTCAGCGCTCCACGCGCCAAGAAGATGAAGGGCAATCCAATCTGCTTTCATATCGTTTACCTCCGCATATAGATGTAGCGCCGCTGTGCCTGGGTGTGCGTCAGGTGCTCCTCAGCAGCCTCGGTAAAGGCTGCCTCCTCCTCGGTCATGGCGGCTTCGTGCTCCGGCAGCTCCTGCTGAATCTTCTGAATCCGCTCAATCAGCAGCTGCACATCGGTTTTTGGCTGGCCGGTTTCGGTGACTTCCTCCACGGGAACCACTTCCTCCAGCCTATTGGAATAGGATTTTGAAAGATACAGTGCCAGCTTGGCACAGGCCGGACCGATCAGCTCATACAGCACGCTGGATGCCAAAATGATGGTCTGCAAATCCTTGCCCATGTTGCCGCCCAGGGTACGCGCGCCCAGTGCGGCCAGGCCAATGGCCACACCCGCCTGGGGAATCAGCGCCAACCCCAGGTAGTTGCGCACCAGCTTTCCCTTGCCAGCCATCCAGCAGCCCAGCCACGCGCCGCAGTATTTGCCAAGAATGCGCACCAGAAAATAGCTGGCTCCAATGACCAGCAGAGGCACGCCATTCATGGCTCCCTCCGCCGACAGAAGCGCATCCAGCTGGAAGGACATACCGGATCGTACAAAGAACAACAGCAAAATGGGTGGGCTGAAATATCCCAGCTGCTTGAATAGCTTGTCGTTTTCCGCAATATTGGTGTAAACCGTGCCCATGGCCATGCAGCCCAGCAGCGGCGAAACATCCAGCAGGGCACAGATGCCGCAAAAGGAAAACAGCAGGGCAATGGAAATAATCAGCTTATTATCTGTGGAGCGCCGGGTAGGCATCAGCAGCTTCATAAGCAGGCCAAACACACCGCCCAGCGCCATTACCACCAGGTTCAGGCCAATGGGCTTTGCCAGGGTTCCGATGGTGACGCTCCCCGCCCCCTTCATGGAGGAAAGCGCCACAGAGATGGCCACGGAGTACAGCACCAGACCCACCACATCGTCCAGGGCAACCACTTGCAGCAGGGTGTCCACAAAGTCCCCCTTTGCCCCGGTCTGGCGAATGGTCATCATGGTAGAGGCAGGTGCCGTGGCAGAGGCCAGGGCAGCCAGCACAATGGAGAAGGCCAGCTCCAGCCCCAATATCCAATAGGTAAGTACAAACACAAACACAGAGGCAAGCACCGCTTCCGCCACGGTAATCAGCACCACCTTCATGCCGTTGCGCCGCAGCACCGATAACTTAAAAAATTCACCGGTGGAAAAGGCAATAAAGGCCAGGGCGATGTCTGAAAGAAAATCCGTCCCCTCAATGATGCGCGGGGGAACCAGATTCAGGCAGTACGGACCAATGAGGATTCCCGCCACAATGTACGCCGTCACATTGGGCAGCCGCAAGAGCTTTGTCACCCGCGTCAGCAGAAAGCCGGAAAACAGCATCAGTGCCACAGAAATAATGACCGTTGGCACCGGTGGCAAGGCAAAAAGCCTCTGCCGCATGAGTTCCATGGAAGCCCCTCCTTTCTAAGCCAGATTACATAATATAATTATTGTATTATAATCAATTGTTGTGCAAATTGCAATACTCATTTTATTTATTTGGCAAACAATCTGGCGCAAAGCACCAAAGTCGTTGGCAAAAAATTTCAGCCCCCGGGGGCATCATCCCCCAGGGGCTGCATTTTTACTTGACGCTTTCCAGGAAGCGGACAAAGCCCGCTCTGCCCTGCTCATCCAGCTTGTACACACCGGCATCCTCCAGCACCTGGGCAAACACCAGGCCGATTTCCCGGTGGAGAATCTCCTCCACGTTTTCACCGGTCACGTCATAGCGCTGCATAATCTCCTGCGCCCACTGGGCGTGCTTGGCAATGGCCTCGCCATATGCGCTGGCGGGCAGCTTCTGCACCATGGCCTGTGCCAACTCTGCCATTTCCGCTTTCAGGCGGCTGGGCAGAACTGCCAGACCCATCACTTCAATCAGGCCGATGTTCTCTTTCTTGATGTGATGGAGCTTGGCATGGGGATGGTACACGCCCATGGGATGCTCCTCGGTGGTGATGTTGTTGCGCAGCACCAAATCCAGCTCGAAATTCTCGCCCCGCTTCCGGGCAATGGGGGTAATGGTATTGTGGGGCTGCCCCTCGGTCTCGGCAAAGATGAAGCAGGCAGGGTCAGAATAGCTCCGCCATGCTGCCAGAATCTTGCTTGCCAGCTCCACCAGACGGCTGTCATCCTTGCAGCTCAGGCGGATGCAGCTCATGGGCCAGTGGACGATACCGGCGGTGACATCCTCAAATCCGGCAAAGCTCCAGGGAAACTCTACGGGTGCCTTCTCCATGGCGAAGGTATACCGTCCGCCCTGGAAATGGTCGTGGCTCAGGATGCTGCCGCCCACAATGGGCAGGTCGGCGTTGGAGCCAACAAAATAGTGGGGGAACTGCTTGACGAAGTCCAGCAGCTTCCGGAAGGTGGCATTTTCAATCTTCATGGGGGTGTGCTGCTGGTTGAAGACGATGCAATGCTCGTTGTAGTAAACATAGGGGCTGTACTGCAAGCACCAGGCGCTATTGTTGATGGTCACGGGAATGACCCGGTGATTCTCTCTGGCGGGATGGTTCATCCGTCCGGCGTAGCCCTCGTTTTCCACGCACAGCTGGCACTTGGGATAGCCGCTCTGGGGGGCATTCTTGGCTGCTGCAATGGCCTTGGGGTCCTTCTCAGGCTTGCTCAGGTTGATGGTGATGTCCAAATCGCCATAGGCAGTGGGGGTGACCCACTTCACGTCCCGGGCAATCCGATCCCGGCGGATGTAGTTGGTGTTCTGGCTGAAATCATAGTACCAGTCCGTTGCCGCCTCGGCGCTCTTGTTGTACAGCTCCTCAAAGGTATGGCGCACCACACTGGGCCAAGGAGTGAGGCAGCCCATCAGCTTGGTATCAAACAGCTCCCGTGCCGTGCCGTTGTCCTGGCAGATGCCCCGCTCGACTGCGTTCTGGGTCAGCACCTCCAGCATTTCATGAAGTGCCAAGGGGGTTGCATCCTCACTGGGGGTATACTCGTCCAGCCCCATGGTCAAAAGAAGCTGATTGCGGACGAAAATCTCATCTGCGGGCTGGATAAGATGTTTCTCCAGGCCGTATTTGACCAGCTGGTCGATTGCATTTGTTACCATAGTGTTCTCCTCTTCATACAATAAAATGGCTGCTGTGCATTTTTCCGGGCAAAATCATTGGCTCTGCTCAAAAGGGAGCTGCCCTTATATCTCCTCCAGCAAGCAAACTGCGTGGCAGCTCATGCCCTCGCCGCTGCCGGTGAAGCCCAGCTTTTCTTCGGTGGTTGCCTTGACGTTCACCCGTCCCACCGGAATATCCAGCGCCCGGGCAATGTTCTGCATCATTTGGGGAATGTGCTCCTTCAGCTTCGGCTTCTGGGCAATCATGGTCACATCGATGTTGCCCACCCGATAGCCGGCGGCGGTCAGCTTCTGCCCCACCGCTTCCAGCAGCTTTATGGAATCCGCCCCTTTATAGGTCGGGTCCGTGTCGGGAAAATGGTAGCCGATGTCCCGCAGGGCTGCCGCCCCCAGCAGCGCATCCATCACCGCATGGAGCAGCACATCCGCATCGGAGTGACCGTCCAGCCCCAGCGCATAGGGAATCTTCACGCCGCCCAAAATCAAATCCCGCCCGCTGACCAGCCGGTGAACGTCGTAGCCGTGACCAATTCTCATTGCATTTCCTCCAGAAGCATTTCTGCAATTTTCAAATCCATGGGGGTGGTGACCTTGAGGTTCCGCTCGTCACCCTCCACAATTTTCACCTTCATGCCCAGCCGCTCCACCGCAGAGCAATCGTCGGTGACAGCGGCCTTTTCTTCCTCTGCCTTTTTCAGTGCACCCCGCAGCAGGTCGAAATCAAACACCTGGGGGGTCTGCACCGCTTGCAGGGTGGCGCGCTCCGGGGTCTTTTCCACCAGTCCCCCTTTGACCACCTTAATGGTGTCCTTCACCGGCACCGCCGGGGCAGCTGCACCATAGCTGTTGGCGGCACGCACCGTGCGGTCAATCACCAGATTGGAAACCAGAGGTCTTGCCCCATCGTGAATGGCTGCCAGTTGAATGTCTTCTGACAATGCGTTCAGCCCCAGCCACACCGATTCCTGGCGGCTGCTGCCTCCTGCCACCACCGCCCGCACCTTGTCCATTTCGGCACACAGGGCGGAAATGGGGCGAATCAAATCCGGGCGGGTGACAATCACAATTTCCGCAATGGCATCGCAGTTTTGGAAAGCGGCAGCCGTGCGAGCCACCATGGGTGTTCCACCCAGGGATGCCATCACCTTGTCGATGCCCCCCATCCGGGAGGCAGAGCCGGCCGCCACAATCACTGCGCCGCAGCGTTTCAGAGGCAGCACCTTCCGCCCCAATTTTGTCAGCTTTTCCATGCCCATGGTTACAGCTCCTTTACCAGCTGCTTGAACCGGTCGCCCCGCTCCATGAAATTCTTAAACTGGTCAAAGGAGGCGCTGGCGGGGCTCATGAGCACAATGTCCCCCGGCTGGGCAGCCTTTGCTGCCGCCTGCACGGCGCTGTCAAAGTCGCCGCAGTCCACCATTTCCGGCTTCTGCCCCGGCTGGGCTTCCACGCAATCCCGAATCTTCCCCGCCGTGGCACCGCACAGGAACAGGCGGGAAACATGATTGCAGATTTCCGGCCCCAGCACATCATAGGGGATGTGCTTGTCATAGCCACCGGCAATGAGTATCACCTTTTGGGAGAAGCTGCGCAGACCGGCAATGGTGCGGCTGGGAGAGGAGGCAATGGAGTCATTATAGAATTTTACACCGTCCTTGACCCGCACCAGTTCAATGCGATGCTCCACACCGCCGAAATTCTTTGCCACGGAGCAGATGCATTCATCGCTGACCAGTCCCTCCACCGCCGCCATGGCAGCCATGTAGTTTTCGATGTTGTGAACACCGGGCAGCAAAATATCATGCACATTGAGTACCTTCTGCCCCCGACGCACAATCCAGTCCCCCTCCTGCCAAACGCAGTTGGTGGGCGCTTTCCGGGAGAAGAAATGGGTCTCCCCCGCCCCGGAAAATCCGGCGGTAATGGCATTGTCTGCATTGAGCACCAGCAAATCCCCGGGCTTCTGGAAGCGGAAAATATTCTTCTTGGCTTCCACATATTCTTCCATGTCCTTGTGGACATCCAGATGGTTGGGTGCCAGATTGGTGACCACCGCCCGCTGGGGACTGCGGGTCATATCCATCAGCTGGAAAGAGCTAAGCTCCACCACCGCATAATCCTCCGCCTGCATCCGGCGGCACAGGGGCAGCAGGGGCGTGCCGATGTTGCCCCCCAGCCACACGGTTTTCCCCGCCGCTTTCAGCATTTCCGCAATCAGCGTGGTGGTGGTGGTTTTGCCGTCGGAACCGGTGACGGCAATCAGATGGCAGGGTGCCACCTGGAAAAACACGTCCATTTCCGAGGTGATTTCCGCCCCCTGCTCCCGCAGGCGGCAAATGGCAGGCACATTGGGGTGCATTCCCGGGGTGCGGAACACCACATCGGCGCTGACCCCGTCCAGGTAGCCCTCCCCCACGCACAGCCGGCAGCCCGCCGCTTCCAGCGCCAGCACTTCTGCATCCAGCTTTTCCCGGGGGGTTTTGTCGCAGCCGGTGACATCACAGCCATATTCCAGCAGCAACCGCACCAGGGGGCGATTGCTGACCCCCAGCCCCAGCACCGCTATTTTCTTCCCTTGCAGGGAATGGAAATAATTTTCAAACACATTCATAAAAAATAAGAACCTCCTGATTGTACCGACAGAGGACCCCCCTGTCCGTCAAGATTATGGGAGATAGCGCATATACCTTTTCTAGTATAGCTTTTTCAAAAAGAATTTGCAAGAGGATTTGACAATTCCCGCTGTTTGTGTTAAATTAAACCCGCAGCGAAGGCTGGACAGCCGCGGATGGAAACCGAAAGGTTCCAGATGAGGAAAGTCCGGGCTCCACAGGGCAAGGATAACGGGTAACGCCCGCCGAGGGTAACCTCAGGACAAGTGCAACAGAGAGATACCGCCCTGCCATGCAGGGTAAGGGTGAAAAGGTGCGGTAAGAGCGCACCCGGCCCATGGTAACATGGGTTTTACGATGTAAACTCTATCCCGGAGCAACGCCGTGGAGGGACAATAGGTTCGCCCGACCGTCCCGAGGAGGCGGCTTGACCCCACAGGCAACTGGGGGGCTAGATAGATGGCTGTCAAAACAGAACCCGGCTTATAGGCCTTCGTTGTATCAAAACAGGAACTACGATTTTGTAGCTCCTGTTTTGATTTTCCGCCGCTCCTAATCTTGGTTACACATTGGCACACGCCATGTAGGGGAGGCTCTTAGCCTCCCGCCGTTCCCTGGTGCGAACCCCCTTG
>URPI01000110.1 GCA_900549705.1 uncultured Eubacteriales bacterium | reverse complement strand
GCCGCTTGTCAAAAAATCCAGCTTCCCCCCGGGGGAAGCCAAGGGGAGGTTGCGGAAGCTGGCACCATTTAATGTCCCCATCTGTTCCGGAAACAGCGGGTGGCTAGGCATCCCTATCATTCACAAATTGTTTACTCCTGCAATCGTCCTGTTTTTCCACGAAATCTACTTGACGCAGCTTGTTTTTCCTGCTATAATCTTCCCATTGTAAAAACTGAACAGACCGGTTTCTGCCGGTCGGGTCACAAACGTGACAGTGGATTCCCACGGGACAGTCAATTTCCTGCTGCTCCGGGGGTATTTTTTTACCCCGGACGCAAACACCAAATGGAGGTCTCCCATGACTGAACTGCTATTGCGCCTGTTCGTTCCCAATGCATCCCTGCATACCCCTGATGTCCACGCCAGAATCGGCAAGCTGGCGGGCCTCGTTGGCATTGTCTGCAACGTCTTTCTCGCCTGCCTCAAGCTGGTCGTCGGCCTTGCCAGCGGCTCCGTTGCAATCGCCGGTGACGGCATCAACAACCTCACCGACTCCGCTTCCTCCATCGTCACCCTGCTGGGCTTCCGCATGGCACAGCGTCCGGCAGACGAGGAGCATCCCTTTGGCCATGGCCGATATGAGTACATCTCCGGCGTGGTGGTGGCCGCGTTGGTGCTGCTGGCCGGAACAGAGTTGGCAAAATCCTCTTTTGAGAAGATTCTGTCCCCGGAATCGGTACCCTTCAGCATTTTAACCGTTTCCATTCTGCTGGTTTCCGTGGTGCTCAAGCTTTGGATGGCCTTTTTCAACAGGAAGCTGGGAAGGATGATTCACTCTGCCACCCTGGAGGCAACCGCCCAGGACAGCCGCAACGACATCATCGCTACCTCCGCCGTGCTTCTGAGCTTCCTGGCGGACGGCCTGTGGCACATTCAGCTGGATGGCTATGTGGGTCTGGGTGTTGCCTGCTTCATCCTGTGGTCGGGCATTCAGCTGGCCAAGGACACCGTTTCCCCCCTCATCGGCAGGCAGGCCGATGCTCAGATGGTATCGCAGCTCACCGGCATGATTCTTGCCCACAAGCGGGTGCTGGGCATTCACGACCTGCTGATTCACGACTACGGCCCCGGCCATGTGTTCGCCACTGTCCATGCGGAAATGGATGCCAGTGAAGCGCCCCTGGATGCCCACGACCAGCTGGACCACATCGAGCAGGAGGCCATGCGGCGGCTGGGCATCCATCTGGTGATTCACTATGACCCCGTCTCCGAGGACAGCGAGTGGGCGGCCTACCGGAAGCTGGTAAAGGAATGCGCCTACCGCATTACGCCGGATGCCACCATCCACGACCTGCGCATTCTGGACTATCGGGGCAAGCGCAAGCTGTCCTTCGACCTGGCCGTGCCCTATTCCCTGCCCCTTTATGACGAAGACATTCTCCGCCGCATGAAAGATGCTCTGCGCCTGCACGGCTGCTCCCTGCACACCGAAATCCAGATTGACCGGACGGAGGAATAAGACACGTTTCCGGCGCGAAGCGCCGCAAAAACCCCGATGAGCGTTTCTGCTCACCGGGGTTTTTCTGATTTATTCTTCGTCTTCCAGTCGTTTCATTTCAGCCGCCAGGAGCTTTTCAAACTCCTGAACAGGCAGCGGACGGGAGAAATAATATCCCTGGGCATAGTCGCAGCCCACGTCCCGCAGACGCTCCAGCTGTGCCTTTGTCTCTACGCCCTCAGCCACCGTGCTCAGATTCAGCCACTTGGCCAGATTCACCACAAACCGCATGATGCTCATCTCGCCGGGCTTTGCCGTCTCCGTCTGAATAAACTTCATGTCCAGTTTCAGAATGTCAAAATGCACCTGGTTGAGCATATTCAGGGAGGAATATCCGCTGCCGAAATCGTCCATCTCAATCACAAATCCGCGGTTACGCAGTTCGTCCACCACTGCAATGATTTGATTGGGATTTTCGGTGTAGGCGCTCTCGGTCAGCTCCAGGTGGAGCTGGCGAGGCTCAATGCCATACTGCGCAACCAGGCTGCTCATGGTCTCCGGTAAATCCTCCTGATACACGTCCGCCCGTGAAACGTTGACGGACACTGCAATGTCGGGATAGCCCTCCTGCCGCCACTGCTGCAATTTCTTGCAGGTCTGCTCCCACACATAGCGGTCGAGCTTTGTAATGAAGCCGTTCTTTTCAAACAGGGGGATAAATTCACCGGGGTTCATAAAGCCCAGCTCCGGGTGAATCCATCTTGCCAGAGCCTCTGCCCCGGCCATGGTGTCATTCTGAAGCCAATACTTCGGCTGAAGGTAAACGGAGAACTGCCCCTCTGCCAGTGCGGTTTCCATGGACTCGGTAATGGCCTGCTCCCGCAGGAGCTTATCCCGCAGCACGTCATCATAAATACCAATGCGCTGGTTATAGCGCCCCTTGATGCTGTCGGCCACCAGGAAAGCACGGTCACACATCTTTTCCACCGGAACGGCCCGGTTGGAAATTTTGTATACGCCCCACTTCAGCTCGATGTTGCTCAGCCCGGGGAGCTTTTCGGCACTGCTATGGACGCGCATCCACTCCGGCAGCCGCTCCTGCCGCATGAGGCACAGAAAGCGGTCAGTCCCGTAGCGGGCGCAAATGCCGTTCTCACCCATCATCTCCCGGAAAAGATCTGCAATGCGCCGCAGCACCTCATCTCCGGCGCGGATGCCGAAAATATCGTTATAAACCTTGAAATTCTCCACATTGGAGCAGACAATTGCATAGGAAGTGCCGGTGCTTTCGTTCAGGCGTTCCTGCACCTTCTGATAGAAGTATTCCCGGCTGAACAGCCCCGTCAGGCGGTCATACATAAACTGATTGACCATGGCGGCATTCTCCCGCAGCTCAATCAGATTGGCCGCCCGGTGGAGAATAATTTGGGGACGGTAGGGCTTTGGCACGAAATCGGTTGCCCCATGAGAAAGTGCGTTTACTTCATCCTCCTCGCTGCTGCTTTGGGTCGTGACCACCACAGGGATAAAGGACATACTGCTGTCGGAACGCAGGCGATTCAAAAAGGTATAGCCATCCATCACCGGCATAACCACATCCAGGAAGATCAGGGAAATGCTGTTTTTATGCTCTTTCAGAATCTCCAGCGCCACCTGACCGTTCTCAGCCTCTATCACATCATACTCCTGAGACAGAATCTGGCACAGCAGCTCGCGGTTCAGTTCATTGTCTTCTACAACAAGCACCCGTTTTTTACGCATCCGATTTTACTCCCCTCACATCATCCAGTAATTTCCCTGTCCGGGAATCCGCCGCTTAGAACCGCTCTGCCCGATATGCCCGAATTGCATCCACAGTCATCTGATAGTCCCGGCGCACCTGCTCCAGGAGCGGAAGCGCCTCGGCGGGCACAGGCTCGGCCTTGCCCCGCAGGAACTCCGTCAGGGCGCTGGCCGACTGCCGCAGCTGCTCAAATCCCAGGTTGGCACTCACGCCCTTGAGGGTATGGGCTGCACGAAATGCCGCCTCGGTCTGACCGGCTGCCATGGCGCTCGTCAGCTCGCTGAAACTGCCGTCATCCAAAAACTTTCCAATAAACCGCTCTACCAGCGCAGGGCTGGGTAAGCGCTGAATCACCTGGGCATAATCCCCGTGCAGCTGCTCATAGCACTGTTCAATCGTCATAAAGGTTGTCCTCGCTTTCCTGTTATCCGGCATTTGGCAGCCTGACCGCCAAAAAGATGGTGCTAAAACGAATTACTTCGTGAAAGTATACCACAACACCGGAACGATATCAAGCAGTTCCGACAGGATTTTTATCATATTTCCCAAAAATCGGGAAAGAAAAAGCCCCGGTTTCCCGGGGCAAATTACACTTTAGAAAAAGCGCATTATCAGCAGCCAAAGCCGCCCATCCGGCACAGAAGCTGCCAGATGCTGCAAATGTCAAAACACATGGGGTTTTCCTCCTTGATGGAATGTGTCTCTCGAGGACAGGAGAAATTGTAACCCGTTTTCGCAGCTTTTTCAAGCATCAAAATATGGAAACGGCAGGGCTGTTTGACAATGACGCTGCGAACCCTGCACCGACGTATCGGTACAGGCCCCGCAGCGCCACTGTCCGGCGGCACTGCCGCCTTATGCCTTCTGGAACTGGCTGTTATACAGCTTACAATAGAACCCGCCCTGTTCCAGCAGCTCCCGGTGGGTGCCCTCCTCCACAATTTTGCCGTCCCGCATGACAAGAATCAGGTCTGCATTGCGGATGGTGCTCAGCCGGTGCGCCACCACAAAGCTGGTGCGTCCCTGCATCAGCTTGTCGAAGGCCTGTTGAATCAGCACCTCGGTGCGGGTATCGATGCTGGAAGTGGCCTCGTCCAGAATCAGCATGGGGGGCAGGGTCAGCATCACCCGGGTGATGCACAGCAGCTGCTTCTGACCGCCGCTGAGGCTGTCCTCATACAGCACCGTGTCCAGCCCCTGGGGCAGCCGCCGGATGAAGTCCCAGCTGCGGGCTTCCTTGGCGGCACGGATGATTTCTTCATCGGTGGCATCGGGCTTGCCAAAGGCAATGTTCTCCCGCACCGTACCCTGCTTCAGCCAGGTGTCCTGCAACACCATGCCAAAGCCGGAACGCAGGCTATGGCGGGACAGGGAGCGGATTTTCTTGCCGTCCACCCGGATTTCGCCGCCGTCCACATCATAAAACCGCATGAGCAGGTTAATAAAGGTGGTTTTGCCGCAGCCGGTGGGTCCCACAATGGCAACCCGCATTCCCGGCTTTACACGAAGATTGAAATGCTCAATCAGGGGGCGGGACTGGTCATAGCTGAAGCTGACATTTTGAATGTCCACGCAGCCCTTCCGGTCTTCCAGCGTCCCGGCAGCATCGGGGCATTCCTCCGGCTCGTCCAGCAGGGCAAACAGCCGGGCGGCACAGGCCAGGGCATTCTGCATTTCCGTAACCACAGAGCTGATGTCGTTGAAGGGCTTCATATACTGATTGGCATAGGACAGCAGCACCGACAGTCCGCCCACCGTCAGCGCTCCGCCGGGAATCAGCAGCGTGCCCACCAGGGCAACCCCGGCATAGATGACGTTGTTTACAAACCGGGTGCAGGGATTTGTCAGGCTGCTGTAGAAGATGGCCTGGGCGCTGTAGTCCCGCAGCTCCTCATTCACCTGGGCAAACCGCTGGGAGGCTCGCTGCTCATAGCCATAGGCTCGCACCACCTTCTGATTGCCAATGATTTCCTCAATCAGCGCCGTCTGCTTGCCCCGGGCTTCGCTTTGCTTGCGGAACATCCCATAGGAATGGGAGGAAATGAATTTCGCCACCCAAAAGCTCAGGGGGGTCAGGCAAATCACCAGCAGGGTAATCCAGAAATTCTTGGAGAACATAAACACCAGCGTCACCGCAATGGTGACAATGCCGGAAAACAGCTGGGTAAAGCCCAGCAGCAGACCGTCGGAGAGAATGTCCGCATCGGCAATCACCCGGCTGACAATGTCGCCGGAGGCGTGCTGATCCAGATACCCCAGGGGCAGCTTTTGAATATGGCGGATGGACTGGGAGCGGATGTCCTCCACCACCCGATACACCACCCGGTTGTTGATCACGCTCATCACCCAGCCGGAAATGCCGGACAGCACCGCAAACAGCGCCACCCGTCCCAGGAACATTCCCACCCGGTCAAAGTCCACCCGGTGCTCTGCCACAATGCAGTCGATGGCATCACCGAACAGCATGGGGACATACAGCTGCATGATGACCGTGGCAGCCGCCAGCACAATGCTCAGAAGCAGCAGCACCCGATAGCGGGCAATGCGGTTCCACAGCTTTTTCATGGTTTCGCCGTTTCCTTTTTTATTCATTGCTTACCCGCCTCCTTTGCAGCCAGCCGCTCACCGGGGAACTGAGAGTCGAAAATTTCCTGATACAGCGGGCAGCTTTCCAGCAGCGCCTGGTGAGTGCCGTTGCCAGCCAGATGCCCGTTGTCCAGCACCAGAATCTGATCCGCCTGCTGGATGCAGGCAATGCGCTGGGACACCAGGAAGGTGGTCACGGGATAGCCCAGATGCTTGATGGATTTCCGCAGCGCCGCATCGGTGGCAAAGTCCAGGGCACTGGAGCTGTCATCCAGAATGAGGATTTCCGGCTTCTTCACCAGGGCCCGGGCAATGGACAGCCGCTGCTTCTGACCGCCGGACAGGTTTCTGCCGCCCTGTTCCAGCTGGAAATCCAGCTGACCGGGCTTGCCCTCCACCACTTCCTTGGCCTGGGCGGCGGACAGCGCCTCCCACAGCTCCGCATCGCTGGCCTTTTCGTTGCCCCAGCGGAGATTGTCCCGAATGCTGCCCTGAAACAGCACCGCCCGCTGCTGCACCACGCCCACCCGGGCGCACAGTGCCGCCCGGCTGAGCTGCTTCACATCCCCGCCGTTGAGCCGCACCGTCCCCTCCTGGGGGTCATAGAACCGGGGAATCAAATTCACCAGGGTGGATTTGCCGCTGCCGGTGCCGCCAATGATGCCAATGGTCTGCCCCTTTTTCGCCTGGAAGCTGATGTCCATGAGGCTGGGCGCACCGGCGCCGGCATAAGTAAAGGTTACATGGTGGAACGCCACCGCCTCCCGGCTGTCGCTGCCGCTGATCATCTGGGTGCCATCGGTCATGGAGGGCTGCTGTTCCAGCACCGCCGCCACCCGTCCGGCACAGGCCAGGGACTTGGTCAGGGTGATAATCAGGGATGCCAGCTTAATCAGCTCCACAATGATTTGGAGCATATAGTTGTTCAGCGCCACCACGTCGCCCTGGGCAATGCTGCCCAGACTGACCTGGATGGCAGCCCGGTCAATGAGGAACACCGCCGCAATGTTAATCAGCACATAGGTCAGGGGATTCAGCAGGGCAGAAATCCGCCCCACAAACTCGTTGAGACGGGTCAGTGCCTGATTGGCAGCGTCAAACTCCTCCACCGATTGCTCCTCCCGGCAAAAGGCACGGATGACCCGGACACCGGTGAGATTTTCCCGGGTCAGGCAGGTCACCCGATCCAGGGCGGCCTGGGATTTGCGGAACAGGATGCTCACCAGCATAATGGCAAACACCACCACGAACAGCACCGGGATGGCTGCCGCAAAAATCAGGGCGCACTTGGTATTGATGGTAAATGCCATAACCAATGCGCCGAACACCACAAAGGGACTGCGCAGCAGCAGCCGCAGCCCCATGTTCACACCGGTCTGCACCTGGTTGATGTCGGTGGTCAGCCGGGTAATCATGGTGTCTGCGCCCAAGG
>URPI01000109.1 GCA_900549705.1 uncultured Eubacteriales bacterium | reverse complement strand
AATCGGTTCCGAAGTGCCGATTATTTGCCATGCCAGCTTCCCCTCGGGGGAAGCCGAGGGGTGCTGGTCGGCAGCTGGTATCATTCGCCCAACCGCTCTGTCCCGTCAGCTTCGGGGCGGCTAGTGGTCGCCCCCTACAGGGCGTATGCGAATATTGGCACAGCCGCCAGCCTTAGTCGCAGAACTCAGCCAGGCAGCGCTCGTAGGCAGCCACCGGGTCAGCGGCGGCGGTGATGGGACGACCCACCACAATGTAATCAGAGCCAATGGCCTTGGCGGCAGCGGGGGTCATGACCCGCTTCTGGTCGCCCACGTCGCCGTCCGCAAAGCGAACGCCGGGGGTGACGGTGAGGAACTCCTTGCCGCAGCGCTCATGCACCTTGCCGGCTTCCAGGGGGGAGCAGACAATGCCGTCAAGACCTGCGTTCTTGGCAGTCTCGGCGTAGTGCATTACCACTTCGTCGATGGGGGCATGAATCATCAGATCCCGCTCCATGGACTCCTGGTCGGTGGAGGTCAACTGGGTGACGGCAATCAGCAGGGGGCGGCTGCCGTCGGGACGGGTCAGACCTTCCAGAGCGGCGGTCATCATGGCGGTAGTACCGGCGGCGTGGAGGTTGCAGATGTCCACGTCCAGGTTGCTCAGCACAGCCATGGCCTTTTTCACCGTGTTGGGAATGTCGTGGAGCTTCAAATCCAGGAAAATCTTGTGACCGCGGGCCTTAATCTCCCGCACGATGGCAGGACCCTCGGCGTAGTACAGCTCCATGCCAATCTTTACAAAGGGCTTCTTGCCCTCAAATTTGTCCAGAAATGCGAAAACCTGCTCTGCGCTGGAAAAGTCGCAGGCAACAATAACGTCCTTACCCATTGTGTGCGCCTCCTATCATTTCATTCAAGTCGTTGATTCCGTATTTTTCCATGGCTGCGGGCAGCTCATTTACAATGTCCAGGCTGGCGAAGGGATTCACCAGGTTGGCAGCACCTACCTCTACGGCGGTTGCGCCTGCCAGCATCATTTCCAGCACATCCTCGGCGCTCTGCACGCCGCCCATGCCCACCACGGGGATGGAGACTGCCTGGCTCACCTGGTACACCATCCGTACTGCCACCGGGAAGATGGCAGGGCCGGAGAAGCCGCCCATGGTGTTGGCAATCACAGGCTTTCTGCGCTTCAAATCGATGCGCATCCCCAGCATGGTGTTAATCAGGCTGATGCCGTCTGCGCCTGCATCCTCACAGGCCTTGGCGATGGACACAATGTCCGTTACGTTGGGGGAGAGCTTGATAATCACCGGCTTTTTGGTGACGGCTTTGACGGCACGGGTCACTTCCGCAGCGGCCTCCGGCTGAGTGCCGAAGCTCATGCCGCCGCCGTGAACATTGGGGCAGCTGACGTTCACTTCCAGCCAGCCCACCTGGGGCTGGGCATCCAGCTGCTGACAGGTGTAGGCGTAGTCCTCCACGCTGAAACCGGAGACGTTTGCCATCACCGGCTTGTGGAAGCACTGCGCCAGCCGGGGCAGCTCCCGGGAAATCACAGCCTCCACGCCGGGATTTTGCAGACCCACAGCGTTAATCATGCCGCTGGTGCATTCTGCAATGCGGGGGGTGGGGTTGCCGAAGCGAGGCTCCCGGGTGGTTCCCTTAAAGGAGAAGGTGCCCAGCCGGTTGATGTCGTAAAGCTCCGCAAATTCATAGCCGTAGCCGAAGGTGCCGGAGGCGGGAATCACCGGGTTGTCCAGGGTGATGCCGCAGAGGCTAACTTTTGTGTTCATCAGAAGAAGACCTCCTCTCGGGGGAAAACCGGGCCGTCCTTGCAGACTCGCTTGGCACCGCTCTTTGTTTGAATGGAGCAGCCCATGCAAGCGCCGAAGCCGCAGCCCATGCGCTCCTCCATGCTGTACTGTCCGGCGGTGGAAACCACAGCCTCCATGGCTTTGAACATGGGCAGGGGGCCGCAGGCGTAGAAGTAGGTGTAGGGGAGTGCTTTCAGCACATCGGTGACAAAGCCACGGGTGCCCACGCTGCCGTCAGCGGTGGCGATGTGCACCGCCACCCCCAAATCACGGAACTCGTTCGCCAGGAAGATTTCCTCAGCCTTGTTGAAGCCCAGCACCACGGCGGGGTGCTTGCCCTGCGCCAGCAGGGCTTTGCACAGACCGTACAGGGGAGGCACGCCCACGCCGCCGCCCACCAGCACCGGATGGTCTCCGCTGACGGTGGTGTTGTAGCCGTTGCCCAGCCCGGTGAGCACATCCAGCCGGGTTCCGGCGGGCAGCTGTGCCATCTGCTCAGTGCCGTGACCCACCACCTTATAGATGAGGGTCAGACTGTTTTCACCCCAGTCGTTGACGGAAATGGGGCGGCGGAGGAATTTGCCGGGCAGGGCGATTTCCACAAACTGCCCGGGGGCGGTGATGGCGGAGGTGTCTCCTGACAGAACCATCCGGTAGACATCCTTCGTCAGCGCCTCGTTGGATATGATTTCAAAAATAACCTGTTTCATGGCAAATCCTTGTCGTTTTTGATTGGTAAGTCAATAAATGCGCCGACTGTGGCGCAGAGCGCCCCTGCCTCCCCTGGAAGGGGAGGCGAGGGTGCTTCGCACCGCAACCGTGGTTTAGCGGGGGCTAATTAAGCATCAATCGTGGAAATGGTCAGGGTGATTTCTTCCAGAACATCCAGCAGCACCTTGACGGTGTCCAGGGAGGTGAAGATGTTCACATTGTACTCGGTGGAAATCTGGCGAATCAGCAAACCGTCCTTCTCGTCTGCGCCGGGGGTGCGGGTGTTGATGACATAGGCAATGTGACCCTGGCGCAGTGCATTGGGAATCTCAGTGGGATTCTCGCTGATTTTCCGCAGGGTGTGGGTGCGGATGCCGTTCTTTTTCAGGAATTCGGCAGTGCCGGGGGTGGCTTCGATGTTGAAGCCCAGCTGATAGAACCGGCGGATGAGGGGCAGCGCCTCCTCCTTGTCGCCCTTGGCAATGGTAGCCAGCACGGTGCCGTAGTTTTGCAGCTTCATGCCGGAGGCCTGGAGCGCTTTGTAAAGGGCGCGGGTCAGGGTGCGGTCATAGCCGATGGCTTCGCCGGTAGACTTCATTTCGGGGGACAGGTAAGCATCCAGACCGCGAATCTTATTGAAGGAGAACACGGGAGCCTTGACGTACCAGCGCTGCTTTTCTTCGGGATAGATGTGGAAGATGCCCTGCTCTTTCAGGCTCTTGCCCAGGATAACCTCAGTGGCGATGTCGGCCAGGGAGTAGCCGGTGGCTTTGGAGAGGAAGGGAACGGTACGGGAGGAACGGGGGTTCACCTCGATGATATAAACCTTGTCGTTCTTGTCCACGATGAACTGAATGTTGAATAGGCCGATGATGCCGATGCCCAGACCCAGCTTTTTGGCGTATTGCAGAATGATGCCCTTGACCTTGTCGGAGATGGAGAAGGTGGGGTAGACGGAGATGGAATCGCCGGAGTGAACGCCGGTGCGCTCCACCAGCTCCATGATGCCGGGAACGAACACGTCGTGACCGTCGCAGATGGCATCGATTTCCACCTCACGACCCTGGATGTACTTGTCCACCAGCAC
Organism: uncultured Eubacteriales bacterium; assembly: GCA_900549705.1. GTDB lineage: Bacteria > Bacillota > Clostridia > Oscillospirales > Oscillospiraceae > Faecousia. The sequence goes on along the minus strand of URPI01000109.1, from coordinate 3,754 downwards.
CGGCTTGTCGGCATCGATTTCCACAGCGGTCTTCAGGTACTGCACCAGCTGATGTTCGTTTGCCACAATCTGCATGGCTCTGCCGCCCAGCACGAAGCTGGGACGCACCAGCACCGGGTAGCCAATCTTGGCAGCGGCCTCGATGCCGTCCTCAATCCGGGTAACGGCCTTGCCCTCGGGCTGGGGGATGTTCAATTCCACCAGCAGCTTCTCGAACAGATCCCGGTTTTCGGCCTTGTCGATGGCATCGCAGTCGGTGCCGATAATCTTCACACCCCGCTCCATCAGAGGCTTTGCCAGGTTGATGGCGGTCTGACCGCCCAGGGTGGCAATCACGCCCTCGGGCTTCTCAAACTCCAGAATGTTCATCACATCCTCGGGGGTCAGGGGCTCAAAGTACAGCTTGTCGGCGGTGGTGTAGTCGGTGGAGACGGTTTCGGGGTTGTTGTTGATGATGATGGCTTCATAGCCCAGGGAACGGATGGTGTTTACCGCATGGACGGTGGAGTAGTCAAATTCCACGCCCTGGCCGATGCGGATGGGGCCGGCACCCAGCACCACAATCTTCTTCTTGTCGGTGAGGATGGACTCGTTGTCCCCGGTGAAGCTGGAATAGAAATAGGGGATGTAAGCGCCGGTGTGACAGGTATCCACCATGCGGAACACGGGGAAGATGTTTTCCTTCTTCCGCAGATTCCAGATGTCAATTTCCTTCATGTTCCACAGCCGGGCGATGCAGCGGTCGCTGAAGCCCATGCGCTTGGATTCCAGCATGACGGGCAGGCTGCCGGGGTTGGCTGCCAGCTTCCGCTCCATGCTGATGATGCGGGCAATGGATTCCAGGAAGAAGGGGGTAATCTGGGTGATTTCGGCAACCTTTTCCAGCGCCACGTCACGGCGGAACAGCTCGGCAATGGCAAAGAGGTTGTCATCCCGGAAGACGCTGATGTAGCGAAGCATTTCTTCGGTGTCCATCAGGTCGAACTTGGTAAGATGGAAGTGGTAAGCGCCGTTTTCCAGGGAGCGCACGCCCTTGAGGAGGCACTCGTCCAGGTTGGAGCCGATGCCCATGACCTCACCGGTGGCCTTCATCTGAGTACCCAGGGTGTTGGAGGCGGAGGTGAATTTGTCGAAGGGGAAGCGGGGCAGCTTTGCCACCACATAGTCAAGGCGAGGCTCAAAGGCGGCGGTGGTGTTGGCAATCTTGATGTCCTCCAGCGCCATGCCCATGGCAATCTTGGCGGTGACCCGGGCGATGGGATAGCCGGAGGCCTTGGAAGCCAGGGCGGAGGAACGGGAGACACGGGGGTTGACTTCAATCAGGAAATACTCGGAGGAGTGGGGATTCAGTGCGAACTGCACGTTGCAGCCGCCCTCGATTTTCAGCTCCCGGATAATCTTGATGGCGGAGTCGTTGAGCATTTTCAGGTCGTGGTCGCTGAGGGTCATGATGGGAGCAACCACCAGGGAGTCACCGGTGTGGACACCAACGGGGTCAATGTTCTCCATGCCGCAGATGGTGATGGCGTGGTCGTTGGAGTCACGCATGACCTCGAACTCGATTTCCTTGTAGCCCTTGACGCTCTTTTCCACCAGTACCTGATGGACGGGGGAGAGGTTGAAGGCGTTGACACCAATCTCCTCCAGCTCCTCCTCATTATAGGCAAAGCCACCGCCGGTACCGCCCAGAGTAAAGGCGGGACGCAGCACCACGGGGTAGCCGATGCGCAATGCAGCAGCCTTGGCTTCTTCCAGAGAGTAGGTGATTTCAGAGGGAATAACCGGCTCACCGATGGACTGGCACATTTCCTTGAACAGCTCCCGGTCTTCTGCCCGCTCAATGGAGGAGAAGGGGGTGCCCAGCAGCTCCACCCGGCACTCCTTCAAAATGCCCTTCTTTTCCAGCTGCATGGCCAGGTTCAGGCCGGTCTGACCGCCGATGCCGGGAACGATGGCATCGGGACGCTCGTAACGAATAATCTTTGCAATGTATTCCAGGGTCAGGGGCTCCATGTACACCTTGTCTGCAATGGTGGTGTCGGTCATGATGGTGGCAGGGTTGGAGTTTGCCAGGATGACCTCGTAGCCTTCCTCTTTCAGTGCCAGGCACGCCTGGGTACCGGCGTAGTCAAATTCCGCTGCCTGACCAATCACGATGGGGCCGGAGCCGATGATGAGTACTTTTTTGATGTCTGTTCTCTTTGCCATTGTTATAGTTACCTCCTTGAAACTTGGAAAAAGGTTTACTGATAAAATAAATGATGGGGAAATTACTTGCTCAGATATGCAACCTTGCCGCCACAGACGGTTGCCATGCACTTGCCGTGGACCTGCCAGCCGGTAAAGGGTGTGGCCTTGCCCATGGACAGAAAATCCTTGGGGTCGATGGTGGAGACGGCGTTCAAATCCCACACGGTAAAACCGTCCTGAATGATGCCAAAGCGCTTTCTGGGGTTGACCGTCAGCAGCTCGATGAGCTTTTCCAGAGAGATGATGCCCTTTTCCACCAGATAGGTGTACAGCAGGGGGAAAGCGGTTTCGATGCCCACAATGCCGAAGGCACTCTTTTTCAGCCCCCGGGATTTTTCTTCCTGGCTGTGGGGGGCGTGGTCGGTGGCAATCATGTCGATGGTGCCGTCCTGGATGCCCGCAATCAGCGCTTGCCGGTCTTCGGCGCTGCGCAGGGGGGGATTCATTTTGAAGCGCCCGTCCTCCTGCAAATCACTGTCATCCATAATCAGATAGTGGGGGCCGGTCTCGCAGGTGACATCCACGCCCTCGGCCTTGGCCTTGCGGATAATCTCCACGCTCTCCTTGGTGGAGATGTGGCATACATGGTAGCGGCAGCCGGTTTTCTTCGCCAGCTCCAAATCCCGGGCAATCTGCACCCATTCGCTTTCGGAGCAGATGCCCCGGTGACCGTGAGCCTTGGCGTAAGCGCCGTCGTGGATGTAGCCGCCCCGCAGCAGGTCGTTGACCTCGCAGTGCGCCACAATCATTTTGCCCAGCGCCTTGGCACGGAGCATGGCGGCGGTCATCATTTCTTCCGACTGCACTCCCTTGCCGTCATCGGAGAAGGCGATGCAGGAGGGTGCCATGCCCTCCAGGTCGGCGAGGCATTCGCCCTTTTGCCCCACGGTGATGGAGCCATAGGGATGGACGTGGATGCAGGCATCCCGGTCAATGAGCAGCTGCTGCTCTTTGAGATGGGCGGGGCTGTCGGGGACGGGGTTCAGGTTGGGCATGGTGCACACATCGGTGTAGCCGCCCCGGGCGGAAGCTCTGCTTCCTGTTAAAATCGTTTCCTTATAAGAAAATCCCGGCTCCCTGAAATGCACATGCACGTCACAGAAACCGGGAAAAACAACATATTCAGGGGAATTAAACTGGCTGAAAGCCCCCTGAAAAAAGGAAACAAGACCACCAGGAAAAGAAGCGTTCAGGGAAGGATTAAAAACCGTTGCCTTGATACGTTCAGTCATAACAGTCTCCTTAAAAAATGAAAAAATCCAGAAAAAACGCCCTGCCGCAATTGCAGCAAGACGCAGCAGGTACGCATTTCTGCGCCGCTTTTGATGTATTATACCATGGGGATTCCACCGTGTCAAGGAAGAAAACGCACTGCTTGCCACAATCGTGAACCTGGACAAAGAAACCGGAACCGGGGGGAGCATCTTTCTACAGATTGGTGTGTCGGCGCGAAGTGCCCTCGGCTCCACCTCTGGGGGAGCTGGCAGCCCGAACGGGCTGACTG
>URPI01000108.1 GCA_900549705.1 uncultured Eubacteriales bacterium | reverse complement strand
CAGCGAGGTGAACACCGCGCTGACCTTTTCGCCCGACGAGTACGGCCTGCGCTTCCCCCACCTGCTTGTGGAAGATGCCCTGAAGCACCGGGGAAACATAGGTGATGATGCCCCGTTCCAGCTTCACCAGTCTGCCGCCTACATTCATGCAGCCCGTGGCCGTAATCTCCCCCTTTTGAATCAGGGCAAGGTTGCTGGTTCCGCCGCCGATGTCCATGTGGAGCACGGTTTCGCCGGTGCGCTCGCTGTAGTCCGCTGCTCCGGCTCCCTTGGCTGCCAGGACGCTTTCCAAATCAGGCCCCGCTGCTGCCACCACAAAATGCCCCGCCAGATTGGAAAGCGCCTCCATCACCGCGGCGGCATTTTCCGTGCGGCTGCTTTCACCGGTGACAATCACCGCGCCGGTGTCCACCATCTGGCGAGTGATGCCCGCCTTTTCATACTCCTGCTCCACCAGACGGCGCAGTGCAGCGGCATCCATGCGGTTGCCCTCCAGCAGGGGCGTAAAAAACACCGGACTTTGGTATAACAATTCCCGCTGCTGGATTTCCATGTCCGGCACGCTGAAAGCGCTGGCCTGATTCTCCACCGTCAGCCTGGACACCACCATTTGCGTGGAGGTGGTTCCCACGTCCAGCCCCACGCTTAAAAGCTTCTCACCCATTGCCCCCGGCCTCCTCCAGAATCCGGCGGATGACGGACTCCTCCACCGGCACCGGATTGGTGCGGATGCAGGGATCCTCCAGCACCGCCTCCACAATGCGTGGCAGCTCCTCCCGGATTTTCACCGGTGGGATGCCCACTTGGCTGAGGGTTTCCGGCAAGTCCAGTTGCCTCCGCAGCCGGAGCAGCCCGTTTTTCAAATTCCGCACTGCCACGGCATCCGCGCTTCCCGCCATGCCTGCCGCCCGGGCAAGCTCCGCATATCGATGGAGCACCCGGCTGGAATTGCAGGCAATCACGCCGGGCAGCAGCACTGCATTCAGCCTGCCGTGGGGTACATGGAAAATGCCTCCCAGGCTATGGGAAATGGCGTGGCAGATGCCCAGCCCAGCATGTGAAAAGGCAATGCCTGCCATGGTGGAAGCAAGGTGCATCCGCAGACGCACCTCCTGCTTTCCTGCGTAGGAGGCCGGGAGCACCGCATAGGCCATGCGAAAGCTCTCCCGTGCATACATATCGGAAAATGCCCCGGCGTTGGTGGCCGCGTAGGCTTCCAGCCCGTGAGTCAGCACGTCAAATCCAGAATCCGCAATCAGCCCCGGGGGCAGCTCTTTGAGCAGGTCGCTGTCCAGAATTGCCGCACTGGGGCGCAGCCGTTCGTCAACCAGGGGGTGCTTTGCCTTTCCATGGGTCAGGATGGCGAAGTTCGTCACCTCTGACCCAGAGCCGGAGGTGGTGGGAATGGCCACCAGCGGAAAGCGCCCCTGGGCAAAATAGGCCATTGCCTTGGCGCAGTCCATGGCGCTGCCGCCCCCCAGGGCAACCAACAAATCCGGCTGGAACTGCTTGAGCTTCGCCGTCCCCTCCGCCGCCAGGGAAACCGTCGGATCCGGCTGCACGGAGTCAAAGTACTCGATTTCCGCTGCACCGGACAGCCCCGCAATGCGTTCCGCTGTCCCATTTTTCATGAAGTAGGGATCCGTCACCAGCAGCAGGCGCTTTGCGCCGAATGTTTCCAGCGCCGAAACGGCACCTGCCCCGGCATAGATTCTTGTTTCTACGGAGAATTTCTCCATTTGCCCACCCGCCTTTTCAGCAGTAGTATGTCCCGGATTTTCTGATTCATGTGTATTTTTTTGCACATACGGCAGCCATTTTCTACACGCTTTCGCAGTGGTGGATCGCATCCGCCTGAAGCCCCGGATTTTCGCTAATACCCGGATGAACGCACACAACCCGGCGCGAAGCGCCCTCGGCGCCCCCACTGGGGGAGCTGCTGAGCGAACGCGAAGCTGAGGGGGTGTGCTACGAAATACAGGACACGCTACAAAATACGAACGACACCCTCTCAGTCAGCCCGTTCGGGCTGCCAGCTCTCCCAGAGGGAGAGCCAAGGGCGCTTCGCGCCATAGGGCGTATGCAATATCTCAAATATTTACTGCAAAAAAAGGTAGGAAAACCAGAACAAATGTGTTATGATATGCTTTGAGGTGAATATCATGGAAAACAGTGAAGAAAAACAGGAGGAGGGCTATGTGCCCCGTCCGGCATGGCAGGTATGGGCAGCCAGAGTGGGCGTGGTGCTGTTCACCCTTCTGGTCATCTATCAGATTATCTGCATCTATCGGGGTGGGCTGTGAAGATTCTCGGCATTGACCCCGGCTATGGCATCACCGGCTTCGGCATTGTCTATGCCCAGCGCGGGCAATGCCAGCTTCTCAGGTGCGGCGCCATCACCACACCCCCCAACTCGGATTTTTACTGGCGGCTAAGTGTTATTTATAACGACATGGTGCAGCTGCTTCTGGCAGAAAAGCCGGATGCCGTGGCCATCGAGGAGCTGTTCTTCGGACACAACGTCACCACCGGCATCAACGTTGCCCAGGCGCGGGGCGTTATCCTGCTTGCCGTGCAGCAAGCGGGCGTTCCCATCTATGAATACAAGCCCATGCAGGTCAAGCAGGCTGTGGTGGGCTACGGAAATGCCAGCAAGCATCAGGTCATGGACATGACCAAGCGGATTTTGCATCTCGCCGCCGTGCCCAAGCCAGACGATGCCGCCGATGCCGTAGCCATTGCCCTGTGTCACGCCCGCAGCAGCACCAGCCTGCTGGCGCAGAGCCAAAGAAAGTAGGAGATACCATGATTTATTACGTTTCCGGCAGCGTGTCCATTTTAGAGCCGGGGCTTGCCGTCATTGACTGCGGCGGCGTAGGCTACGGCTGCCGTATCAGCGCTTACACTTCCGCACAGCTGAAGCTGAACACCACGGCGCGGCTGTTTGTCACCGAGTCCATCCGGGAGGATGCTCACGATTTATATGGCTTCAGCTCCAAAGAGGAACAGCGGTGCTTTGAGCTGCTCACCGCCATCAACGGCGTAGGCCCCAAGGCGGCGCTGTCCATCCTGTCCGCCGGAGGCCCCCAGAATTTTACCCTGGCGGTGATGACCGGGGACGAAAAAATGCTGGTTGCCGCCCAGGGCGTTGGCAAAAAGCTGGCTCAGAGAATCATTCTGGAGCTAAAGGACAAGGTGGGCGGCAGCAGCATGGAGCTGGACTTCTCCGCCGGTGTGCCTGCCGCCACCCCCCAGGGCGGCGGCAATCTGGCGCTGGCCACCGCCGCGCTGCAAGAGCTGGGCTACTCCCCCTCTGAAATCAACGCAGCCCTGAAAGGCGTTGACCCCGCTGCCAGTACCGAGGAAATGGTGCGCCATGCCCTGCGTGCCATGGTGATGAAAGGATAAGATAACCGATGAGCCTGGAATATTCCGAAGGGCTGGACACGCCCATTATTACCCCCAGCTTTGTGCCCCAGGATGCGGCAGAGGTGGGGCTGCGCCCCAAGCTGCTGGCAGACTACACCGGCCAGGAAAAAGCAAAGGGGAATCTGTCCGTCTACATTGAGGCCGCCCGTCAGCGGGGCGAGAGCCTTGACCACACCCTGCTCTATGGCCCTCCCGGCCTGGGCAAGACCACCCTGGCAGGGGTCATCGCCAACGAGATGGGGGTCAACATCCGCATTACCTCCGGCCCCGCCATCGAAAAGCCCGGCGACCTGGCGGCGCTGCTGACGAACCTGAACCCCGGGGACATTCTGTTCATTGATGAAATCCACCGCCTGAACCGGGTGGTGGAGGAAATTCTCTACCCCGCCATGGAGGATTTTGCCATCGACATCATCGTAGGCAAGGGGCCCAGCGCCAACTCCATCCGGCTGGATTTGCCCAAATTCACCCTGGTGGGAGCCACCACCCGCGCCGGTCAGCTGTCCGCCCCTCTGCGTGACCGCTTTGGCGTATCCCTTCGGCTGGAGCTTTACAGCCCGGAGGAGCTAAGCCGGATCGTCACCCGCTCCGCCACCATTCTGGGCATGGAGATTGACCCCCAGGGTGCCATGGAAATTGCCTCCCGCAGCCGGGGCACCCCCCGTATTGCCAACCGCTTCCTGCGCCGGGTGCGGGACTTTGCTCAGATTATGGGCGACGGCACCATCACCAAGGAGGCCGCCGACCTGGCGCTGCGCCGCCTGGAGGTGGACAAGCTGGGGCTGGATGCCATCGACCGACGGATGCTCACCGCCATCATCCGCAACTATAACGGCGGCCCGGTGGGGTTGGAAACCCTGGCCGCCACCATTGGTGAGGAGGCAGTGACACTGGAAGACGTATATGAGCCGTACCTGATGCAGCTGGGATTTTTGACCCGCACCCCCCGGGGGCGCTGTGTCACCCCCCTTGCCTATGAGCATTTGCATATTCCCTATGAGGGGCAGATGCAGCTGTCTCTATGAGGTGTCGTTCTGTCCGTGCTCGACATACAATCCATTCATCCGGCATGGTGCATAAATGGGAGAAAAAATCAAATTATATTTTCATAAAGGATTGACAAACGTTCCAGGAACGTGTATAATCCCTAGCGTGACCGAAATTGGGTCACATAATTCCAGACCCTGCGTATTCAACCATTCCGGTAGACTTTCACGGGGCAATTATAATGGAGAGAGGTATTTCCAATGTACGAAGATAAGACTTTGAAGTGCAAAGATTGCGGCCAGGAGTTCGTGTTCACCGCCGGTGAGCAGGCCTTCTATGCAGAGCGCGGCTTCCAGAACGAGCCCCAGCGCTGCAAGGCATGTCGTGATGCCCGCAAGAACAGCACCCGTGGCCCCCGTGAGTTCTTCACCGCTACCTGCGCCAACTGCGGCGGCGAGGCTAAGGTTCCCTTCGAGCCCAAGTCCGACCGTCCTGTGTATTGCAGCGAGTGCTTCGCTAAGATGCGCGCCAACGGCTAATTGATTATCTGAATCGCCAACGGGGCAGCTTCCAAAAGGAGCTGTCCCGTTGTGTTTTACAAAAATTATTTATAATTTGTTCTTATTTTTGTGACACATCGTTCAAATGCCTCCGGTATTCTAAATACATGAAAGGAAGCGGAAGCCGTGAGCCGCTCCTTTTATAACACAGATCCTCTTTTCTATCTCTCTTCTTTCTTTCCCAAAGGGAACCCCCGCAGCGATTGCCGCCGCGGGGGTTTTCTTGTGTGCGACTGGTGCGCACACGACGCATGGCGACAGGGAGTAATCCCTGCCGCCTCTATCTGCACGCAGCTTTTAAATTATGCGTGTTAATATTATAATAGTTCTGTTTTCAAAACGCAAAAGATTCTACACGCTTTTTTCAAAAACTGCGTGTCGCAATTGAACCCCATCCACCGGGGAGCCGTACTCCCCCGCTCATGAAAAAACCACATCAGCCGTCCCTTTTTATGGGGCAGTCGATGTGGTTTTTGCGTCTATGTTGCGCCTGTGAATATTACAGCTTGCAGTATTCCACAGCGGTCAGTGCAGTGAGCTTGGCATTGTTATACACCAGCTGGATGTTGGAAGCCAGGCTGTCGCCGCCGGTGAGCTCGGCCACCCGTGCCAGCAGGAAGGGGGTGGTCTCCTTGCCCTTGATGCCCTGGGCATTGCACTCGGCAATGGCCTTGTCGATGGCAGCATCAATCACATCCTTGGGCATGGCATACTCCTCGGGGATGGGGTTGGTGACCAGCATACCGCCGCCCAGCTCCATGTCGTTCTGTGCCTTGAAGGCAGCGGCCAGCTCTGCGGGAGAATCCATGCGGTAGTCCACGCCGAAGCCGGACTTGCGGGTGTAGAAGGCGGGCAGCTCACTCGTCTGGTAACCCAGCACGGGCACGCCCTTGGTTTCCAGGTACTCCAGGGTCAGACCCAAGTCCAGAATGGACTTTGCACCGGCGCACACAACCATGACGGGAGTGCGGCCCAGCTCTTCCAGGTCGGCGGAGATGTCCATGGTGGTCTCGGCACCGCGATGCACGCCGCCGATGCCGCCGGTAGCGAAGAAGCGGATACCGGCCATGTGGGCAATAATCATGGTAGTGGTGACGGTGGTAGCGCCGTCCTCGCCCTGGGCGCACAGCACAGCCAGGTCACGGCGGGATGCCTTGTGAATGGCGCGACCCTTCTTGCCGAAGTACTCAATCTCCTCTGCGGTCAGGCCGGCCTTCAGGCGGCCACCGATGATGGCGATGGTTGCGGGCACAGCGCCGTTGTCGCGGATGATTTTCTCCACGTTCAGCGCAGTCTCTACGTTCTGAGGATAGGGCATACCATGGGAGATGATGGTGGACTCCAGCGCCACAACGGGCTTGCCGGCAGCCAGAGCGGCGGCAACTTCGGGATTGACATCCAGATACTGATTCATGTTCATATTGTTCGATTCCTTTCTGCTTTTTTGTGAGAAAAATGAATGAAATGGTGTATTCTTACCGCATCCGGCTTTGAACACCGGAAGCGGACATGGCAGGATTGATGGTTTCGGCGGATTCCATGGCGATGGAACCGGCGGCCAGACCGGCCAGGGCGGTGTGCTCCAAGTCCATGCCCTCTAAGTACGCCCACACGATGGCCGCCATAAAGGCATCGCCGCAGCCGGTGGTGTTGACCATATGACCGGGGAGGTTGGGCAGAATCGCCCGCTTGTCGCCCATGGCGGCATACACGCCGTCGGCACCCAGGGAGATGAACATCCGGTGCAGCCCCATTTTCATCAGGGCATCGGCGGCCTTATCCAAGTCCTCCCGGCTTTCAATCTTCACGCCGGACAGCAGCTCCGCCTCCAGGCGGTTGGGCTTGAGGGTGTGAATTTTGCTGAGGATGGGGGCAATCTTTTTGGCCTTGACGGTGGAAACCGGGTCAATGAACAGGGGCACGGTGCAGTTATCCGCCAGATATTGCAGGCTTTCCTCCGGAAGATTGGTGTCGGCCACCACCACCTGGGCGTTTTGCAGCAGTGGGAGCTGCGCCGCCAGATAAGCCGGGGTGATTTTTTTGCAGATTTCCATGTCGGACACGGCCAGTGCCATCTCGCCGTGCTCATCGGTCAGGTACAGGTAGGTGGAGGTCGTACCCCCGGCCACCCGCAGGGCGTGGCTCAGGTCGATGCCCAGCTCGGAACAGGAGGCCGCCACCCGCTCGCCGTTGACATCGTCGCCATAGGCGCTGAGCAGATGAACATCCGCCCCCAGCAGCGCCAGGTTATGGGCAATGTTCCGACCCACGCCGCCCAGGCTGATGGACACGGTGCCGGGGTTTGAGTCCGCTGCCACCAGCGGGCCAGTTATAATAGTTTTTATAGCATCATTCTTTATATTTCCAAAAACTCA
>URPI01000107.1 GCA_900549705.1 uncultured Eubacteriales bacterium | reverse complement strand
GGCGGTGTGTGGGGCATTTTGGGGTTTGCAGCGCTGGGCTGCGTTCTGATTGCCATTGCCATGGTGCTGCTGCGCCGCCGCAAGGAGGAGCGAGTGGGAGATTTGCTGGCATTTAAGCAGCTCAACACGGTCATGCTGGTGATTTGCACGGTTTGCACCGGACTGCTGCTGCACTTGATTACTTACGTCTTTGCTTGGCAGTTGCATCTGCCCATGCTGTTCCTCGGATTGGTGCTGGGCTATTATGCGGCGCTGATGCTGATAAAGCGTCAGACCAATGTGTTCAACCGAAAGACGTTTTTGCCCCTGGTGGGAATTTTGGGAATTACGCTGGCGCTTTTGACTGCCACCGGACTGGACCTGTTTGGCATTGCCTCCCGGATGCCTCAGGCAGAGCAGGTGGAAAAGGTAAGAATTTCTCAGATGTCCAGCCAGTATCCCATCTCCTCCTCCCAGCCGGAAGACATTGCCGTGGCGCTTCAGCTTCAGCAGGAGAGCCTGGATGCCCACCGGCAGGCAGAGGAACGCCGCCCGCTGCTGGAGCGAATTTTCGGCAGCGAGGAGCAAAGCCCCCTGGATGAATCCACGGAAGGTTCTTTCACGATTACGCTGATCTACAACCTGAAAGACGGTCGTCAAATCAGTCGTTTGTACTATGTCAGCCGTTCCTTCTCCAGCATTCAGACGTTGAAGACCATATGGTCCTCGCCGGATTACCTGTTTGATGTCGAGCTGCTGGACGAGAATCATCAATTCGACCGGTCGCTGCTGAAAAAGAAGCTGGAAGCGGCGACGGCACGCTGCGACTGCAATGCAGGAGAGCTATATTATAACCGCACCACGCACCAGCTGGGGGAGCAGGAGATTGATCAGCTGCTGGATGCCATCCTGCTGGACTGCCAAGAGGGAACCATGGCGCAAGGTATGCTGTTCCACCAGGACTATGGCTATGACTCAATCTGCTTCTACTTCCCCTCCTACGATGGTAACGGGGAAAGATACACACTTACCGATACTATTACTGTATACCCCGACAGCAAGCACACCATGCAGTTCCTGACCGACCACGGGTTCCATACCTCCATCGAAGCCGAATAATTATCCCATCCCACCCCACCAGCCGCTTTATAAGCGGCTGGTTTTTTAGTGCCGCTGCGAACCGTTTTCACACGCGCTATCCGCCCCGCGGTTCGAGCGGGGAAGCTGCCCCCATTCAACCAACTGCCCCTTCAGCTTCACACCAGGAGCCGCGCAGCCACCAGATTCACGACGATTGCACAAGTAAACAAGTATCGCCATTTTAGCGACCTTCTGGCACGAAGTGCCCATGCCTCCCCTGGAAGGGGAGGTGCCGAACGAACGTGAGGCGGAGGGGTTTGTCCGTAAACTGAGCAAGAAAACCCCTCAGTCAGCCCGTTCGGGCTGCCAGCTCCCCTTTCAGGGGAGCCAAGGCGGCTTCGCCGCTCGGGTCGCCAGGTTGGCGACCCCTACGTCGCTCATGCAATCGTCGTGCACCAGATTATTTTATTATTGCAATTTGCCCCGGAATACGGTATGATAAACATGAAAAACTATGTATCAGGAGGACGCTATGTCTCTGCAAACTTCCCGGGAAGAATACATCAAGGCGCTGAAAATGGGGCAGCGGGAGGCTGATGAGCTGGTATCTGCCGGCAAAGACCCCAATCCCCAGGTACTTGATGAACTGCTGCCGGATATCGACACCTTAACCGTTGCGGAAGTAGGTGTTATGGATATTCCCTCCGAACGGATTGTGGGCACCAAGTCCGCCGGGCGGATTGCCGCCTTTTCCCCCAGCTTTTTGCCGCTGCTGGATCCAAAAACCGAATTTGCAGGCAAGTGGATTTCCCTGTGCGATGCCCATTTGGGCGAAGGCATCCGTGATCCCATCACCTGCTATGAATATCTGGGCAATTTCTATGTCCAGGAGGGAAACAAGCGGGTCAGTGTCCTGCGCTATTTCGGTGCGCCCCGGATTCCTGCCTCGGTAAAACGGGTCATGCCGCCCATGAGTGACGACCCCCGCATTGTGGCTTACTATGAATTTGTGGATTTTTTCAAGTCTGCCGGTATCTACACTGTCCAGTTCCGCCGCCCAAAGGACTATGCAAAGCTCCTGGCGCTGCTGGGCAAGGAGCCGGGGGTGAAATGGACGGAGGATGAGCGCCGTACCTTTAACGCCCGCTATCAATACTTCCGGGAAGCGTTCAACGCGGCCAACACCCGGCAGCTGGACATTCTTCCTGAGGAGGCGCTGCTGCTCTGGCTGAAGCTGTATCCCTTTGAGGATCTGTCCAATCTCTCCACTGCCGCCCTGAAAAAGAGCGTGTCCGACCTATGGGCGGACATCGTGGCCTCCAATAACGATTCTGTAAATGTGGCCACCAAGCTGGAAGCCTCCAAGCCCGGCTTCCTGGGCTGGATTACCCTGCCTGACCACCTGAATGTGGCATTCATCCACGCCCTCACCCCCGCCACCAGCGGCTGGGGGCTGGGGCACGACAAGGGCAGAGAATATATGCAAAAAACCTTGAAAGAAAAAGTGACCGTCCGCAACTATCTCCAGGGCAACACCCCGGAGGAGGCCGAAAAGCTGATTGAACAGGCAGTCAAGGACGGCGCTCAGGTGGTGTTTGCCACCGTGCCCCAGATGGCACAGACCGTTTTGAAGGCCGCAGTCAAATATCCCAAGGTTTATTTCTTCTGCTGCACCCTTGACCAGCCCTACAGCAGCTTCCGCACCTACTATGGCCGGGTGTTTGAGGCCAAGTTCATCACCGGTGCCATTGCCGGTGCCATGGCGCAGAACAACCGCATTGGCTATATCGCTTCCTATCCCATCTATGGTGTGCCCGCTTCCATCAATGCCTTTGCCCTGGGCGCACAGCTCACCAACCCCCGGGCGCAGATTGAGCTGCGCTGGTCCTGCGTGGCTGGAACCCATCAGGCAGACCTTTTTGCCGACGGCATCCGGGTGATTTCCAACCGGGATGTGCCGGTGCAGTCCTCCACCTTTCTGAATTTCTGCAACTACGGCACCTACCTCATGGATGACAAGGGAGAATTGATTCCCCTTGGCTCTCCTGTTTGGGTATGGGGTAAGTTCTATGTGGATGTGATTCAGGGTATTCTCTCCGGCAGACTGAAACGGGACAAGGAGGGAGCGGGTCTAAACTACTGGCTGGGTATGGACAGCGACACCATCGGCATCGATTTTTCCGATAAGCTGCCCCAGGGACTGCGCACGCTGGCGGAAATCCTCCATGACGGAATGCGCGCCGGTGCCATCTCCCCCTTCCGCCGCCGCATTGTCGCCCAGGACGGCACGGTGAAAAACAACGACTATACCACAACGTTTACAACCGAAGAATTGATTCACATGGATTGGCTGGTTGACAATGTCTGCGGTTCCATTCCTTCCTTTGATGAGCTTCTGCCCATGTCCCGCAATATGGTGCGGGAACTGGGAATCTATAAAGACGAGATTCCGCTACAGAAAGAAGTGAAGGCAGTTGAAAATCCTGTTCATCTCCGATGAAGAATGTCCGGCGCTGTGGGACTTCTATGTTCCCGGCAGGCTGGACGGCATTGACCTCATCATCTCCTGCGGCGACCTGAAATCCACCTACCTGCAATTTCTGGTGACCGTTGCCAGGTGCCCCCTGCTGTTTATCCCCGGTAATCACGATGCCAGCTATGAGCACCAGCCCCCCGAGGGCTGCGACTGCATTGACGATGCCATTGTGGAATACAACGGCGTGCGCATTATGGGGCTGGGCGGCTGCCGCCGCTATCATCCGGGGCGTTACCAGTATACAGAGAAACAAATGCGCCGCCGCATCCGCAATCTCCGTTTTCCGCTGTGGCGCTGCAAGGGAGTGGACATTGTGGTGACCCATGCGGCTCCTGCCGGTTTGGGGGATGCAGACGACCCGGCTCACCGGGGCTTTGCCGCCCTGCGGGAGCTGCTGGACAAATATCACCCGCAGTATCTGGTACACGGTCACGTTCATCTGTGCTATGACAACACGCTGGAACGGGTGCGGGATTACAACGGAACCACCCTCATCAACGCCTATGAGCGCTTTGTGCTGGAGATTCCAGAACGGGAGGTTTCCCCCAAACACCGCAATCAGCTTCGGTGGAAAAGCAAGCACACGGTGATGGACAGCGAGTGGGATAAGATTCTCGGCATGAATGCACTGCATAGATAAAGAAGGGAATATAAAATCATGTTTACCGGCTTTACCCCTGAGACCATCGATTTTCTCTGGGGCATTCGTATGAACAACAACCGAGAGTGGTTTTTGGAGCACAAAGCCCAATATACCGCCACTCTGTATGAGCCGATGAAGGCACTGGGGCAGGAGCTGTTTCAGCCTTTCCTCAGCCGCAGCGGCGATGTTTTGAAGGTCAGCCGCATTTACCGGGATGCCCGTCTCCACCACGCAGAGCCATACAAGGAGAGCCTGTGGATTTGCATCCGCAAGGATGTGGAATGGTGGGCGGAAAATCCCTGCCTGTATTTTGAAATCCGACCGGAGGAAGTGAGCTACGGCTTCACCCTGTGGAAGCCCAAGGCCGCCACCATGGAGGCCTTCCGCCGCCGTCTGGCCGCCCAGCCCCAGGAATTTCTTTCCATGCTGACCCAGGTGCAGCAGGCAGCGGGCATGGAAGTCACCGCCAACTGCTACAAGCGCCCCAAGGAAGCACCCCAGGAATCCCTTGCCCCCTATTTTGCCTGGAAGGAAGACATCAGCCTGACCGTCCACAAGCCGGTGGGAGAGGATATTTTCGGGCCGGAGTTGGGGCAGCGCGCCAAAACCTTCCTGGAACAGCTCATCCCGCTGTATGATTACTTTAATTTTGTTACCCAAGGGCTTCGGGAATAGAAGCACCCCTGCACTTCCACCAACCATCCTTCACAGATAAAAGGAGAAAAATACCATGAAACACAACACCATTTTTCAGGGCGTTGCCACTGCGCTGGCAACCCCGATGACCTCGACCGGCGTGGACTATGAAGCCCTGGGGAGACTGATTGACTTTCAGCTGGAAAGCGGCATCAACGCCCTGGTCGCCGTAGGTACCACCGGCGAGAGCGCCACCCTGACCCCCGCCGAGCGCAACGAAATCATCCGTTTCACCGTGGAGCGGGTGAATGGCCGCGTCCCTGTGATTGCAGGCACCGGCACCAACAACACCCTCCACGCACTGGAATACAGCAAGACCGCCTGCCGGATTGGCGCAGATGCCCTGCTGGTGGTCACTCCCTACTATAACTACAATAAGTCCCTGGACAGCGGCCTGCTGGCGCACTTTCGCACCATTGCCGACAATGTGGACAAGCCCATCATTCTCTATAACGTCCCCTCCCGCACCGGCTGCAACCTGCTGCCCGCCACCATTGAGAAGCTGGCAGAGCATCCCAACATCGCTGCCGTCAAGGAAGCCAGCGGCAACATGAGCCAGGTGGTAGACCTGATTGCCCGCTGCGGCGACAAGCTGGACATCTATTCCGGCGAGGATGCCCTGACGGTTCCCATGCTGTCCATGGGCGGCAAGGGTGTCATCAGCGTTCTCAGCAACGTTGTTCCCCGCCAGACCGTGGATATGACCGATGCGTTCTTCGCCGGTCGAGTGGCCGAGGCGGCCAGGATGCAGTGCCGTTATCTGCCCCTGATTCATGACCTGTTCTGTGAAGCCAACCCCATCCCTGTCAAGGCTGCCATTTCCGCCATGGGCTTCGGCAGCGAAAATCTCCGCCTGCCGCTGGTTCCCATGCAGGAGGAAAACCGCCAGCGGATGATGAACCGTCTGCGCCAGCTGGGGGTGAACGTATGAAAGCTGTACTGTGCGGTGCCAACGGTGCCATGGGTCAGCTGATTTCCGGCATTCTGGGGGACGAGGTGGTTGGCCGCGTCAGCTTGGACGGTGCCAACGGTGTGGCACGGACCTTCCGGGAGCTGGGCAAGGTGGAGGCCGATGTGGTGATTGACTTCTCTCATCACAGCTCCATTGCAGATGTGCTGGCCTACGCAAAGGAAATCGGTGCTGCCGCCATCATCGGCACCACCGGTCACACCGAGGCGGAAAAGCAGCAGATTTTCCAGGCTGCCACCCGGATTCCCGTGTTCTATTCCGGCAATATGAGCCTGGGAATCGCCCTGCTGTGCCAGCTGACCCGGCAGACCGTGGCGCTGTTCCCCGAGGCGGATGTGGAAATTGTGGAGGTGCATCACAACCGGAAGGTGGATGCCCCCAGCGGCACCGCCCGGATGCTGTTTGAGGCCGTGAAGGAAGCCCGCCCCGAGGCGGTGGAGCATGACGGACGCAGCGGCGAATGCAAGCGGGAAAAGAACGAGGTGGGCATTTCCTCCCTGCGCATGGGCAATGTGGTGGGGGTTCACGAGGTGTATGTCTGCACCCCCACCCAGACCATCACCCTGCGCCATGAGGTTCACACCCGTGCCATGCTGGCAGAGGGGGGCGTGGAGGCAGCCCGCTTCATGGTGGGCAAGCCCGCCGGAATGTACAACATGACCGACCTGCTGAAAGGCTGAATGCGATGAAGGTTTATTACATGAACGGTGCCGGAAATGATTTTATGGTCATTGACGGACGGGGGCTGACCGCAGACTATTCCGTCTGGGCAAAGGAGCTTTGCGCCCTGCGGGGAGCGGATGGCTTTATGGCGGTGGACAACAGCGACATTGCCGACTTCCGGCTGCATTTTTACAATTCCGATGGCTCCCGGGGGGAAATGTGCGGCAACGGTGCCCGGTGCATTTGCCGGTTTGCAAACGAGCTGGGCATTGCCGGGGAATCCATGACCGTCCAGACCGATGCAGGGCTTGTGCCCGGCTGGCATTTGGAGGGAAACCGCTTCCGCATCCGGCTGAATACCCCCACCACTCTGGAACTGAACCGGGTGGAGGATGTGGCCTATGTGGAGCTGGGCAATCCCGGCTTGCCCCACGCCGTCCGGGAATACCGGGGGGATTTGTGGGCGGACAGCCAGAAGCTTCGCCCGGAGATGGAGACATTGCGCCACCATCCTGCCTTCCCCAAGGGGGCAAACGTCAACTATTATTCCTTCATTTCCGGCAACGAGGTAAGGGTGCTTACCTTTGAGCGAGGGGTGGAGGACTTCACCCTGGCTTGCGGCACCGGCTGCGGCAGCGTGGCGGCAGTGCTGTGGAAGCAAGGCAAACTCCCCGGCGGTGCGCTGACCCTGCAAAATAAGGGCGGCACCCTGAACGTCCGGGTAGAGGGGGAAAACGGCACCGTTACCGCACTGTACCAGGAAGGCCCCACGGAAATTACGGAAATTCTGGATTGGAACGCAGAATGACGTAACCTGGGCGGCTCGACCCGCCCAGGTTTCTGCTCGTCGACCCCTACTAGACTGTCCTGACTAATAATTTATGAACAGCCAACGGCGATGCGTCTCTT
>URPI01000106.1 GCA_900549705.1 uncultured Eubacteriales bacterium | reverse complement strand
TTCGCGTTCGCTCAGCAGCTCCCCCAAAGGGGGAGCCAAGGGCACTTCGTGCCGGACAGATTTGTTGACTTTCCTGTTTGGGAACACCGTCAGACTTCAAAGGGAATCCGCAGCTCCGTCTCCGGGTCAAACAGCAGCACCTTATTGGGCTTCAGGCGGAAGCGAACCGTCTCCGCCTCCCGGGAAACGGCGGCATCGGAGGCAACAATGGCTCGGATGGCTGCCCCCTGGAAAGCGGGATGGGTGCTGACCACGCTGACATCCCTGCCCATGACCTCTACATTCAGGAGCTTGCAGCACAGCCCGCCCTTTTCGTCCGGCACAAAGCCCTCGGGGCGCACGCCCACCGTTACCTTTCCGTCGGCAACGCCGGGAACATTCATCACGTTGTCCTCGCCCAGCAGCAGCTTGCCACCCTGCACCCGTCCTTCAAACACGTTGATGGGGGGCGTGCCCAGGAATTTGGCAACAAACAGGTTCACCGGGTCATCATATACCTGCTGGGGCTTGCCAATCTGATTTACCACGCCGGCTTTCATCACCACAATGCAGTCGGAAATGCTCATGGCCTCCTCCTGGTCGTGGGTGACAAAAACGGTGGTGATGCCGGTTTCCTTTTGAATCCGGCGGATTTCTTCTCTGGTTTGCAGCCGGAGCCGGGCATCCAGATTGGACAGCGGCTCATCCAGCAGCAGCACCTTGGGCATTTTTACCAGCGCCCGGGCAATGGCAACCCGCTGCTGCTGACCGCCGGAAAGCTCGCTGGGCTTCCGGTCCAAAAGTCCCTCAATCTGCACCAGTGCCGCCGCCTCCTGGGCACGGCGATGCATCTCCGCCTTGGAGAGCTTGTCCTTCCCCTTTAAATTTTCCAGGGGAAAGCGAATGTTTTGCAGCACGGTCAGGTGGGGGTACAGCGCATAGTTCTGGAACACCAGCCCCACGCCCCGCTGCTCGGCGGGCAGGGCGGTGACATCCTGATCTCCGAAGAAAATCTTTCCCTTCGTGGGGGTCTGCAAGCCGGAAATCATATATAATGTGGTACTTTTGCCGCAGCCGGAGGGACCCAGCAGGCCAATCAGCTTGCCATCGGGAATCTCATAGGTAAAGTGGTCAACCGCCACGGTGTCGGTGCCGCCCTTTTTCCGGGCAGGAAAAATCTTGGTCAGGTCTTGCAGAACAACTTTCATGCGTCTGTCTCCCCTTTTGTGATGCAGCGCCTGCTTTTTTCGCAGGCTGACGTTTTTGTATGATGATAAGCTCAATTATACTCTCCCAAACCCAAAGGCGCAACTGGCAATTCACAATTATTTCATATTGCTGGGTTTTTTGAAGATTTTGCCCACATAACCCCCATTCTTGAATTGACAACCGTGGTGGATATGTTAAAATGATTAAAAATATTTGCACGTGCCAACCGTAGGGGCGGATCGCATCCGCCCGCACCATAAGGATGTTAGCGAACCCCTACAGGGCGTGAGGAAAACGAATACCATTCATTGAACCGTTCCAATGTGGAAACAAGTTATTCACACAGAAGGGATACCATGAAAAAGAAAACCAAAACCGTCACCCTTTGCTGTCTTGGCGGAGTGCTGGCGGCCATTGCCGCCGGAGATGCCGTGTTCATTTCCAGCCACTACACCTGGGCCGGAGGCGGCCTGCGGTCAAAAAGCAGTCAGGCGCTGAACCTGCGTGGGCAGGACATCTCCCTGACGGACTATCTGGACATTCAGGAAAAGTTCCCCAACTGCCCAATCTACTGGGACGTGCCCCTGGGCGACCGGAAATTTCCCTCTTATTCCTCTGCCCTCACCGTGTCCACCCTCCGCAGTCAGGACTTTAAGTCTCTGGAGTGCTTCCCCAATCTCACGGCGTTGGATGCCTCCGGCTGCCGGGAATACGAAGCCCTGGAAGCCTACCGCCAGTCCCACCCCCAATGCCGGGTGACCTTCACGCTTTCTCTCAGCGGGCAGGAATATCCCAATGATGCCCAGCGCATCACCGTGGCCAACGCCCGGGCAGAGGAACTAAGCACCCTGCTGCCCTATTTCTACCAGCTGAACCGGGTGGAGCTGACCGGCATTCTGCCGGAACAGGATGCCCTCAAGCCCCTGCTGGCTGCCTTCCCCGGCATCAACTTCTGCTGGGAGGATGCCGGGCTGTCCATGGAAAGCAGCACGGTGTACCTGAATCTGGGGCCGCAGCAGCGCAACACGGAGGAAATTTTCCGGCTGGCAGAGCTGCTGCCCCATCTGCGGGAAATCCGCATGGGCGGGGCAGCGCTGGAGCTGAAAGACCTGGAAGCCCTGGCCGCCCGGCTGCCGGAAGTGCTGCTGCTCCAGGATGTGGCCTTTGACGACCGCAGTATTTCCACCGACAGCGAAGAAATTGACCTGTCCGGCCTCTCCCTGACCGTGCCAGAGGTGGAAGACATGATGGTTTGCTTCCCAAAGGCCACTCGCTACATCCTGTGCGGCTGCGGCATTGATGACGAAACCATGGACGCGCTGAACCGGAAATACGAGGACATCCGCTTTGTATGGTCGGTGCGCATCAAAAATGTGGATGTACGGACGGACACCAAATGGTTCTATCCCTTCAAATACTATCGGGAGATGACCGTCAACGAGGAGGATTTGTATCCCCTGCGCTACTGCACGGACATCGAAGCCCTGGACATCGGCCACATGGGGGACGTGAAAACCTGCCAGTGGCTGCGGTATATGCCCAACATGAAGTATCTGATTCTGGTGGAAACCGGCATCACCGACATTTCCCCGGTTGCCACGCTGAAAAATCTGGTCTTTCTGGAAATTTTCACCACTAACATTACCGATTACAGCCCGCTGCTGGAATGCACCGCCCTGGAAGACCTGAACCTGGGCAAGACCTACGGCGACCCTGCTCCCATCATGAAGATGACCTGGCTGAAAAATCTATGGTGGATGGGCATCGAGGGCAACACCCGCTATCCTTACCGCAACACGCCCGAAAAGCTGCGGGAGGCGCTGCCCAACACCACCATGAAATTCTATCTGGAAACCCCCAATGTGGACAACGGCTGGCGGCAGCTGGAAAACTACTATCATATGCGGGATTTGATGGATGTGTTTTACTTAACCTGAACGCAGAAACCGGTTTGGAAACGCCCCGTAGGGGCGGCTCGTAGCTGCGAATCCCCGGATTTTCGCTAGTACCCGATCGAATGGCATATGCCCCGATCTACCACCCCTTGGCTTCCCCCCGGGGGAAGCCAAGGGGCAGTTGCGGAAGCTACTCCCATCCAACAAACCACTCTATTCCGTCAGCTGCGGGCGGATGCGATCCGCCCCTATAATAAGTGCATTTATTGACTTTCAAAGCACAAGAGGTATTTTTATGAACGAAACGCTGAACAAATTAAAGGAAAAGGTCAAAATTGAACGCCGCTATCTGATTCCCGGTGCCAGTGTGGGAATCCTGCTGGCCGTGATTCTCCTGTGGGCGCTGATTACGAAAATCTTCATCCCCGGCAATCGCTACAACGGCGCTGCCCAGCTGCTGCAGGCCGGAAAATACCAGCAGGCCATGGAATCTTTCACCGCCCTGGGCGACTTCCGGGATGCCCCGGAGCAGGTAAAGGCCTGCCGCTATGCCTACGCCGGAGAGCTGCTGAACCAGGGGCTTTACGACGAGGCAACCGCTCAGTTTAAGATGCTGGGGGATTACGAGGACAGCCGGGCGCAGATTTCCCAGGTGCGCTATGAAGCTGCCGAGGAGCTGCTGGACGAAGGAAAATACGATGAAGCAGCCACCGCCTTCTACGCCCTGGGGGACTACGAGGATGCCGCCGACCGGCTGCTGGAAGTGCGCTATGCCAAGGGCAACGCACTGCTGGCGCTGGGAAAATATGACGAGGCAGAAGCTGCCTTTGAAGCCCTGGGGGACTACGAGGATGCCGCTCAGCGGGTCAAGGAGGTGCGCTATCAGCGCGCCGACACCCAGCTGCGGGCAGGTAAATTCCAGGAAGCGAAGGATGGCTTTGCTGCCCTGGGCAATTTCAGCGATGCCGCCCAGCGGGCAGCGGATGTGGATTTGGAAATCGCCTATGTCAGCGCCGGGAACATGGTCAAGGAAGGGCTTTATGCCGATGCCGCCACCGCCTATGACAAGCTGGGCGACTACCGGGACAGCCAGGAGCTGGCCTCCAGCGCCCGCTATCAGCTGGGTCAGCAGGAATTCCAGGCAGGAAACTATGACGAAGCAGAGGCGCTGTTCCAGGCGCTGGGCGAATATCAGGACGCGCCTCAGCAGCTGGCGCAGGTCATCGAGGCTCGCAACGCCCTGCACTACAGCCAGGCCGAGGCGCTGGCGGAGGCGGGCAGCTACGAGGAGGCCATTGCCGCCTTTGACCAGCTGGGCACTTATTCCGATGCCGCCCAGCGCAGCCAGGCAGTCACCTACGCCTGGGCCCAGGAGCGCTACGAAAGCGCAGACTATGACAAGGCTGAGGAGCTGTTCATGAGCCTGGGTAATTACAGCGATGCCGCCAGCCAGGCCGCCCAGGTGCGCTCCTCCCGGCTGTTCCACACCGTGGCGCGGGACACCACCCATCTGCGCAAGACCATTGCCGCCGGCGGAACCTACACCGCCGCCCTGCGGGAAAACGGCACGGTGGTGCTGACCGGCAGCGGAAAATACGACCTGAGCGAAGCGCTGTCCTGGCGAAACATCACCGCCCTGGAAATCGGCTCCGGCCATATTGTGGGGCTGACCGCCGAGGGCACGGTGGTGGCCGCCGGATACAATAAGTACGGCCAGTGCGATGTCAGCGAATGGACGGATATTATCAGCATCAGTGCCGGAGCCAACCATACCGTTGGACTGAAATCCGACGGCACGGTGGTGGCCGTGGGCTACAATCTGGACGGTCAGTGCCAGGTGTCCAACTGGAAAGACATTATTGCCATCGCCGCCGGCGGCTACCACACTCTGGGACTGCGGGCGGACGGCACTGTTGTAGCCGTGGGTGAAAACGCCGGCGGTCAGTGCAACGTGGCCGATTGGGGCAACGTCAGCGCCATTGCCGCGGGCTTTGACCATTCCATCGGTCTGCGCAGCAACGGCACCCTGCTGGCCACCGGCTCCGGCAGCAACGGAAAATGCGACGTGGGCAGCTGGAAGGACATTACGGCCATCGATGCGGGCTTTGACCACACCGTAGGACTGAAAGCGGACGGCACCGTGCTGGCCACCGGCTTTGCCATGTACGGTGCCTGTGACGTTTCCGGCTGGACTGACATCGTGGAAATTACCTGCGGCGACGACCACACCGTCGGCCTGCGCTATGACGGCACAGTGGCAGCCGTGGGCAGCAATACCAAGGGGCAGTGCAATGTGTCCGATTGGATTAAAATCCGTGTCGGCAGTGCCGACGGACAGTGACGGAACGGACACTGTACCCATACGGCACTGCCCTAACCCGCTCGGTTCGTTACCGCTCAAAAACCAGTTCCATTCACCGCACAGCCCAATCCCAGGACGTTCGGGCGGCTTTGCCGCCCCACAGATAAAAACAACAAGGAGGAACCCAAATGAATGAAGTAAAAAGCCCCAAGAAGCCACTGATTTTCTACTATGCCGTGGTGCTGCTGGCTGTGGTGCTGTTCAACACCCTGGCAATGCCCTGGCTGGCAGAACACGCCATCCGGGACGTGGACTACAACACCTTTGTGTCCATGGTGCAGGAAGGCAAGGTTGGCCAGGTGGAAATTCAGGAGCAGAACAACCGTATTCTCTTTACCGATAAAGACGAACGCACCGTCTACAAAACCGCCATGGTGCCGGACAGCGACCTGATTTCCCGGCTGCTGGAAGCCGGGGTATCCACCAGCGGTGAAGAAATTGAACAGACTTCCCTGCTGGTAGACATCCTCAGCTGGATTCTGCCCCTGGTGGTGTTCATTGCCCTGGGCAATTTCATGTCCCGCAAAATGATGGAAAAAATGGGCGGCGGCAGCAGCTCCATGATGTTCAATATGGGAAAATCCAATGCCAAGGTGTATGTGAAGTCCTCCGAGGGCATCAAATTTGCCGATGTCGCCGGTGAGGATGAGGCCAAGGAAAATCTGACGGAAATTGTGGAATACCTGCATAATCCCGGCAAGTACCAGGAAATCGGCGCTTCCATGCCCAAGGGCATCCTGCTGGTGGGCCCTCCGGGCACCGGCAAAACCATGCTGGCAAAGGCTGTCGCCGGTGAGGCAAACGTGCCCTTCTTCTCCATGTCCGGCTCTGAATTTGTGGAGATGTTCGTGGGCATGGGTGCCTCCAAGGTGCGTGACCTGTTCAGCCAGGCCAAGGAAAAGGCTCCCTGCATTGTTTTCATCGATGAAATTGATGCCATCGGTCAGAAGCGTAACTCCGGTGCCTACGGCGGCAATGATGAGCGGGAGCAGACCCTGAACCAGCTGCTGACGGAAATGGACGGCTTTGAGAGCAACAACGGCGTGATCATTCTGGCTGCCACCAACCGTCCGGAGTCCCTGGACCCTGCCCTCACCCGCCCCGGTCGGTTTGACCGCCGGGTGCCCGTGGAACTGCCCGACCTGAAGGGGCGGGAAGCCATCCTGAAGGTTCACGCCAAGAAGGTGAAGATTGCCGACAACGTGGACTTCACCCAGATTGCCCGGATGGCTGCCGGTGCCTCCGGCGCAGAGCTGGCAAACATCGTCAACGAAGCTGCCCTGCGGGCTGTGCGGGATGGCCGCCCCTGCGTCAATCAAGCGGATCTGGAGGAGAGCATTGAGGTGGTCATCGCCGGTTATCAGAAGAAGAACGCCATCCTCACCGACCATGAGAAGCTGGTAGTGTCCTATCATGAGATTGGTCATGCGCTGGTTGCCGCCCTGCAAAGCCACTCCGCACCGGTGCAGAAGATTACCATTGTCCCCCGCACCTCCGGCGCTCTGGGCTATACCATGCAGGTGGACGAAGGCAACCACTACCTGATGACCAAGGAGGAGCTGGAAAACAAGATTGCCACCTACACCGGCGGACGTGCCGCCGAGGAGGTGGTTTTCCAGTCCGTCACCACCGGTGCCTCCAACGACATCGAGCAAGCCACCAAGCTGGCCCGTGCCATGATTACCCAGTACGGCATGAGCGACGAATTTGGCATGGTGGCGCTGGAAACCGTGAACAACCAATATCTGGGCGGCGATGCCTCCCTGGCCTGCTCCGCTCAGATGCAGGCAAAGATTGACGACCGGGTAATTGCTCTTGTGAAGCAGCAGCATGAAAAGGCCACCAAAATCTTGGAGGACAACCGCCAGAAGCTGGACGAGCTGGCAAAGTACCTCTATGAGCAGGAAACCATCACCGGCGAGGAATTTATGAAGATTCTGAACGCAAAATAATCCCTATAACCCAAACCGGGCGTGTCGAATGGCACACCCGGTTTTATGCACACGCCCCGGCGCGAAGCGCCCTCGGCGCCCCCTTTGGGGGAGCTGCTGAGCGAATGCGAAGCTGAGGGGGTGCGCAACGAAATATGGGGACACTACAAAATACGAACGACACCCTCTCAGTCAGCCCGTTCGGGCTGCCAGCTCTCC
>URPI01000105.1 GCA_900549705.1 uncultured Eubacteriales bacterium | reverse complement strand
GCCGCCCCTCATCAGTCAGCCTACGGCTGACAGCTTCCCCCCGGGGGAAGCCAAGTGGCACTTCGTGCCAGCGGGTCGCCAAATTGGCGACCCCTACAGGGTGCGGTGGAAACCGGGGGCTGGCGGGCGGCATGGTAGCCGCCCCTGCGGGTGCGGGGGAAGTCGGAGAATGGTGAATATCTGGCCAGATTATATCATTTCTCTCGGCAAATTTCACCTGGTTTTGTAAAGAAAGCTGAATCGCACAAAAAATATCAGAATTGCCAATTCCAATTTGTGAATGTTGCCGCTATAATAAAAGCGTACACAGGGGGAACCTCCCCCTGAGGTTCAAAATTTAATTTCAGGAGGAACAATGTAATGAAACGATTCATCGCAATGCTGCTGGCGTTGAGCATGGTTATGGCTATGACCGTGTGTGCCTTTGGTGCTGCTTCTGCTGAGGATGATGTCAAATCCATCATCGCCCAGGCGCAGGACATGACCCTGGAAGAACTGGCTAAGAAGGCCATTGAGGAATCCAACGGCAAGAAGTTCTATGGCGTGGGCAACTCCAGCCGCGGCAAGAGCGCCCTGCCTCTGTTTATCTCCTACCTGCAAACCATCGACCCCAGCTACAACATGGAGTTTGAGTGGCAGCAGCCCAAGAACAACAAGATTTTCGACCAGCTGACCGCTGACTCCCTCAAGGGCACCGGCACCTTTGCCATGACCCTGATTCAGGACGGCAACCAGATTGAGTCCAAGATGGTTCAGACCGGCATCCTGGATACCTTCATCCCCAAGGACTGGGCCGATGCCAATGGCATCACCGCTGACAAGTACGATGGCTTCCTGCCTCTGCAAACCCTGAACAAGGTGTTTGAGTACAACTGCACCGGCGACAAGACCTATGACAACTGCTGGGACTTCGTTGCCGAGGGCGAGCATGGTCTGTTCATGGACATCGATTCCGAAATCGTTGGCAAGAACTTCCTGTATATGCTCACCGAGGATACCTACGCCGCATGGCTGCGGGAAGCCTACGAGGCACTGCCCGCCGACGAGCAGGCTTACTTCGCTCCCACCATTGAGGAGATGAAGGTTGACGCTGAGGACCTGGGTCTGGGCGAGGATGGCTGCTATGCGCTGGCATGGATCAAGCTGTGGGTGGAAAGCTACTCCGCACAGACCGATGACGGCCCCATCTGCAACACCCTGGTTTCCAACTCCGCTACCGATCAGTTCGGCCTGCTGGTTTACTCCAAGCTGCGCTCCGTGGAAGAATCTGACTCTGTTTCCGTCAACAACATCAAGGTTGCTGCATACCAGGATGGCTATCAGGGCATCGGCGGCTATGGCTACTGCCATTACCTGTTTGTCACCGATAATTCTCCCCTGCCCTGGACGGCCTGTGCCTTCATCGCTTACATGACCTGCACCGTGGACGGCTTCTCCGCATGGGGCAAGGATATGGGCGGTTACTCCTCCAACCCCACCGTGGCTGCCGACAATGAAGCAAAGTTCCATCACATGACCGGCGGCATGGCTGAGGACGGCACCACCGTTGCTTACGCTGCCAAGAACGATGCCGGTTACGACTGGTGGACCCAGGAAGGCAAGCTGGTTCTGGAAGATCCCGAGTACTGCGCATCTGTTGCTTTCACCGTAGGCAGCTGGATTGAGATGCTGGATAAGTACAGCGCTGATTAACATTTCCCCTGGCGCTGGAAGCATTTCCATTCTAACTTAACCGAAACCGGGCGCCTCTGGAAACATTTCGTCCCAGAGGCGCCCTTTTGATAAGTAAGAAGGAAAAGTGAATCGTAAAGAAGTTAATCGCATATGTATCCGTTTCCCGCACGAACCGTAGGGGCGGATATTATCCGCCCGCAACATAAGGATTTTAGCAAGCACCCGGTTGAATGGTATAAGCTGCCGACCACCGTCCCTTGACGTTGCACCTTTCCCATTCAACGGACAACTCAATTCCATAAAGTTTCGGGCAGATGCTATCCGCCCCTACAGAGACATCGCAATACGGTTTCTGAGCGGTACGTCACCGGGCGGGTTAGGGAACCAGCGTATTCATACCATCCCCGCAGCGTCATCAAAGAAGGAGGAAAACATGAATAAAAGTGAAACGCTTGCAGCCAGTCCTTTTCGCATCTGGCTGAATAAGGTGGGGACATTTTTCTCCAAGCCTTACAACGTGATTTTATTGGTGCTGGGCATCGTGGTCACCATCACCACCATCGCCCCCATCGTTGCCATTATCAAAGATACCCTCACCATCCATCCGGGCACCATCGATGCCCACCTCACCGGCAAAACCAGCGGCTTCACCCTGGTTAATTACATTGACCTCTTTACCAGCCGAATGGCAAAAAAGAACCTGTGGATTCCTCTGCTGAATACCCTCTACCTGGCCGTGGGAACCTGCATCGTCTCCATTTTGTTTGGTGGCATTTTCGCCTTTTTAATTACCAGAACCAATCTGGCATGGCGGAAATACCTCAGTTCCATTTTCATCTTCCCCTATATCATGCCCCAGTGGACACTGGCTGTGGTGTGGCAGAATTTGTTTAACTCCAACGCCGTCACCCGTACCTCCAATGGGCTGCTTGCCAGCCTGTTCGGCATCACCATGCCAAAATGGTGGTGCCAGGGGCTGTTCCCCAGCCTGGTAGTGCTGGGTCTGCACTATGCGCCCTTCGCCTATATCCTCATTGGCGGCATCTTCCGCAACATGGATGCCAACCTCGAAGAAGCCGCCACCATTCTGGACACCCCCAAATGGCGCACCATGACCCGGATTACCCTGCCCATGGTCAAGCCCGCCATTTTGTCCACCATCCTGCTGGTATTCGGCAGCGCCATGGGTTCCTACCCCGTCCCCCATTACCTGGGTCTGACCACCCTGTCCACCAAGTATGTGTCCATGAACTCCAAGTACACCGGCGAAGCTTCCATCCTTGCCATTATCATGATGATTTTTGGCGTGGCCATTATGCTGCTGAATCAGCTGAGCCTGACCAGCCGGAAAAACTACACCACTGTCACCGGTAAGTCCGGTCAGATTTCCAAAATCAATCTGGGCAAGTACGGCAAGTATATCATTGCAATCCTGCTGGTGTTCATCACCTTCTTCACCAGCATCTTCCCCATTGTCTCCTTTGCCTTTGAGACCTTCCTGCCCAACCCCGGCGACTATTCCTTCCTGTACACCGGCAATGTGAACAACCTGACCACCAAGTGGTGGATTACCAACGAGAACATCACGGAAAACGGTATGTACGGTCAAAAGGGCATCCTGTACAACGAAACCATCTGGCACGCCTTCCGGGGTACCATGCTGGTCAGTGTGGCCTGCTCTCTGCTGGCAGGTACCATCGGCACCCTGATTGGCTATGCCGTTTCCAAGCAGCGGCGGAGCAAATGGGCAAACTACGTCAACTCCATGGCGTTCCTGCCCTATCTGATGCCCTCGCTGGCAGTGGGCGCTGCCTTCTTCATTCTGTTCTCCTCGGAAAAGCTGAACCTGTTTAACACCTACACCCTGCTGATTATTGTGGGCACCATCAAGTACATCCCCTTTGCCAGCCGGAACGCCCTCAACTCCATGCTGCAGCTCTCCGGCGAGATTGAGGAAGCTGCCATTATTCAGGACATTCCCTGGATCAAGCGGATGACCCGCATCATCATCCCCATTCAGAAATCCTCCATCATCAGCGGCTATCTGCTGCCCTTTATGACCTGCCTGAGAGAATTGAGCCTGTTTATGCTGCTGTGCGTGCAGGGCTTCATCCTCTCCACCACCCTGGACTATTTCGACGAAATGGGTCTGTACGCATTTTCCAGCGGCATCAACCTACTGCTGATTGTCACCATTTTGGTATGTAACACATTGGTCAACAAGATTACCGGCGCAAGCCTGGATGAAGGAATAGGAGGTTAATACCATGCCTGAAATCAGATTGGAGCACGTGACCAAGCACTGGGGCAAGTTCTATGCCGTGGACGACCTGGATTTGGTCATTGAAGATAACGCATTTGTCACCCTGCTGGGTCCCTCCGGCTGCGGCAAAACCACCACGCTGCGGATGATTGCCGGACTGGAAACCCCCACCAGCGGGCGCATCACCATTGGCGACAAGGTGGTGTTTGACAGCAGCCTGGGCATCAACATCCCCGCCAACAAGCGGAAGGTGGGCTTCCTGTTCCAGAACTATGCCCTGTGGCCAAATATGACGGTGTATCAGAACATTTCCTTTGGTCTTGCCAACATCAAGGAGGAAATGCCCGTCTACAATTTTGAGCTGAAAAACGCCGCTCGTCTGGCAGAAATTCTCTCCCGCCCGGAGGATGTGACCAAGGTGTTGGAGGAGTGCCGGGACAAAAAGGGCAAGCTGGATGAAAAGAAGGCAATCATCAAGCTGATTGATACCTTTACCATCTCCCAGTACACTGCCAAAAAGCTCTTTGACTATCACCTGGAAAATCCCAGAGACCTCTCCGGCGAAATTGCCCCGCTGAAAGCCAAGGTGGATGCAGCCAAATCCACCGGACTTGTCACCCCGGATTTCCAGGTGGTGAAGGACGGTAAACCGCAGACTGCCGTGCGGAAACTCACCAAGGAGGAAATCGACCTGTCCGTGCGCCGGGTGTCCCGGATTGTAAAAATCAGTATGTTTATGGATCGCTACCCGGCGGAGCTGTCCGGCGGTCAGCAGCAGCGTGTTGCCATTGCCCGTACCCTGGCACCGGAACCGCTGGTGCTGTTTATGGATGAGCCGCTTTCCAACCTGGATGCCAAGCTCCGGCTGGAAATGCGCTATGAATTGCAGCGGCTGCACCTGGAAACCGGCTCTACCTTTGTCTACGTCACCCACGACCAGATGGAGGCAATGACGCTGGCCACCCAAATCTGCCTGATCAACAACGGCGTGCTACAGCAGTATGACGCACCCCTGACGGTATACAGCAAGCCCAACAATCTGTTCGTTGCCGACTTTGTCGGCAATCCCAGCATCAACTTTGTGGAGGCAAAGGGAACCCAGCAGTCCGATGGCAGCGTCAGTATGACGGTGCTGGACGGCCTCAAAGCACGCTTTACCCCCGCCGGAAGCGTGCAGCTGAGCCAGTGGTTCCGCCAGCGGGATGTCCGTCAAGAGGAGAAGCTTTCGGCGCAGAAAGATGCCGCCGCTCAAAAGGGCTATGTGGAAAAGGGCAACAAGGACGAGGTGTTCCGCTATCACATTGCCCGGGTGAAAGACCAGGACGATGCCATGATGGAGGAGCCGGTGCTCACCAACGAGGATCTGGTGCTGGGAATTCGCCCGGAGCTGCTGCACATTGACCCGGAAGGTGCCTTGGAGGGCGAAATTTACGGTGCTATGCCCACCGGCATGGAATCCACCATTAAAATTCGCCTGGGTAACTTTTTGCTTACCGGCGTGGTGTTTGGAAACACTCTGTTCAAGCTGGGGGAAAAGGTGCGCCTGAGCATCTCCGGCGATGGCATCATGCTCTTTGACCGCATCAGCGGCGAGCGCATTGCCTCCGGCACGTTGAGCTTCTAATACTATTCCCTGATTAAAATAGCAATTTTAATCAGGGAGGCATCGCTTAG
Source organism: uncultured Eubacteriales bacterium (assembly GCA_900549705.1). Taxonomy (GTDB): domain Bacteria; phylum Bacillota; class Clostridia; order Oscillospirales; family Oscillospiraceae; genus Faecousia. The sequence goes on along the minus strand of URPI01000105.1, from coordinate 2,001 downwards.
CAGCGCTGCCAGTTTTGCGATTTATAAGGAAAGAAATCGCAAAACACGTCTGATGCAACCCCTTTGCCCTGCGGGCAAATAAAATATCTTTGTGGATATTTTATTTAGGGTTTGGTATAAAACGTAAAAAACGCCCGTGGCCGACTGCATTCGGTCACGGGCATCTTTTATTCTTCGTCCTGCAAATCCAGGATTTCATCCAGCACATCCTCCAGGTCTTCGTGGAGGTCTGCCCAGTCATCATAGGCTTCGCTGTTCTCATTTTTGGGTTCCAGGGCATCCAGTCGGTCAATGAGCGACTGCACCTTGTTACGCATCTGCTCCAATTCCGCCGGAGCGAGTCCCTCCAATTCCGGGAGCGTATCCAGAAACAGTTCTATTTCCGCCATCTGCTGCGGGTTAAATTGAATGATGGACATGATTTACATTCCTTTCTGTTGCACGGCGCGAAGCGCCCTCGATGCCATTGGCTGCATAATCGCTTCTTGCTTCATCATATCAGTTTTCTCCCGAGAATGCAAAGGAAATTTGCGCAAAAGCCATTGCGCTTTTTTCAAAATAGCGTTATACTTTTTTCATAAAGATAGAAAGGGCTGCTGCTCCGTTATGATGAACATGGAATTTAAGCGAAAACTCACCATTCCCGCCGACTTAAAAAAGGAATATCCCGTCACCGAGGAGATGCGGAAACGATTTCTCCAGCGGGATGAAGCACTAAAGAAAATCCTCTCCGGTGAAGATGACCGCATTGTTCTGGTCATCGGTCCGTGCTCTGCTGACCAGGAGGCCAGCGTGATGGACTATGTGAACCGGCTGCGGGAGCTTCAGGAGAAGGTAGCTGATCGGATTTTGATGATTCCCCGGGTGTATACCAACAAGCCCCGCACCACCGGCGCAGGCTACAAGGGGATGCTGCATCAGCCCAATCCCGATGCCGCCCCGGATATGCTCAAGGGGCTGATTGCCATCCGGGAGCTGCATATGCGGGTGCTGCGGGAGACGGAGTTCTCCGCCGCAGATGAAATGCTCTACCCGGAAAACTACAAATATCTGGATGATTTGCTGGCCTATGTGGCTGTAGGTGCCCGCAGTGTGGAAGACCAGCAGCATCGACTGACCAGTTCCGGCATCAGCGTGCCCGTGGGCATGAAAAACCCCACCGGCGGCGACATCTCCGTGATGATGAACTCCATCAACGCCGCACAGCACAGCCACACTTTTATCTACCGGGGCTGGGAAGCAACCTCCAAGGGCAACCCCTACGCCCACGCCATTCTGCGGGGCTACACCAATAAGCACGGCAACGCCCGCCCCAACTATCACTATGAGGATTTGATTTTCCTCCATGAGTGCTACGAGAAGAACGGCCTGTTAAACCCCGCCGTGGTGATTGATGCCAATCACGCCAACTCCGGCAAGGACCCCTTCCAGCAGGGGCGCATCATCAAAGAGGTGCTGCAAAGCAGAGCCTTTAACCCCGATGTGCATCGACTGGTCAAGGGCTTCATGGTGGAGAGCTATCTGGAAGACGGCAGCCAGCACATTGGCGATGGGGTCTACGGCAAGTCCATCACCGACCCCTGCCTGGGCTGGGAGAAAACCGAGCGCCTGGTTCTCGATATGGCTGAGATGGTTTGATGACGCTGCGGGGCGTGTGCCAATGCGTTGGTTCCCTCCCCCGCCCGGTGACGTTCCGCTCGAAAACCGGAAATAGAATATCGGGGTTCGTTGAATGGAGATAACTTCCCCACTCGAACCATAGGGGCGGCTATCAGCCGCCTGAAACCCCGGATTTTCGCTAGTACCCGGTCGAGCGCACACGGTGCGGCGCGAAGCGCCCTCGGCTCCACCTCTGGGGGAGCTGTCAGCCCGAACGGGCTGACTGAGGGGGTGCGGTCGGATGAATGGAAACGGATTCCGGTTTTGCCAAGGGCGCCCCTGAAAGGGGAGCTGGCAGATTTGGCGGCACTTCGGAACCGACAAATCTGACTGAGGGGTTTT
>URPI01000104.1 GCA_900549705.1 uncultured Eubacteriales bacterium | reverse complement strand
GGCATTGATTTGGGGGATGGTTTTGTAACCCATGGCGCGCAAAAGCGCCTGTATGAAGCGTGCGGCCTGGATGCCGCATCCATTGCAAATTTTGTAAGCGGGGTGCTGGAACATGAAAAATAAAAAGCGGCTGGATGTGCTGCTCACCGACCTCGGCTATGCGGAAACCCGCTCCAAGGCACAGGCTGTTATTATGAGCGGCCTTGTGTATGTGGATGGCCAGAAGGCGGATAAACCCGGCATCTCCTATGAGGAAACCGTACAGATTGAAGTGCGGGGAGCGGCGTGCCCCTATGTCAGCCGGGGCGGTTTGAAGCTGGAAAAGGCGCTGCGGGACTTTGGCGTGCGGCCTGTGAATTATGTATGCTCTGATTCCGGTGCATCCACCGGCGGCTTTACCGACTGCCTGCTGCAGCAGGGAGCCAAGAAGGTCTTCGCCATCGACGTGGGCTATGGGCAGCTGGACTGGAAAATCCGCTCCGACCCCCGGGTGGTGGTGATGGAGCGCACCAATATCCGCTATGTCACGCCGGAGCAGCTGGGAGAGCCGCTGGACTTGTCCGTGGTGGACGTGAGCTTTATCTCCCTGAAAATTGTACTGCCTGCCATCAAGGCGCTGCTCAAGCCCTCCGGGCAGGTGCTGTGCCTTATCAAGCCCCAGTTTGAAGCGGGGAAGGAAAAGGTGGGCAAAAAGGGCGTTGTCCGTGACCCTGCCACCCATTTGGAGGTGCTGGAGCAGTTCATTGCCCTGGCGCATGAGCTGGACTTTCACATTCTGGGTCTTACCTTCTCTCCGGTGAAAGGACCGGAAGGAAACATTGAATTTTTGGGACATCTGACCCTCTCCGACCAGCCGGAAAACTGTCCCGACCCTGCCGAGGTCGTCCGGCAAGCGCATGAGACATTGGACAAAGGAGCGGATGTATGAAAAATCTTATCCTGACGCCCAACCCTTACCGGGATAAAAATTTCCATACCCTGCGCTGCGCCATGCAGATCCTAAAGGATGCGGGCTTTCAGGTAAAGGCCTGTCTCCCTTTTGAGGTGGAGCGCAGCTGTGAGCTGCCAAAGGATATCCGCTTTTCCCGCCTGGATCGGGAAATGGGAAATGCGGATTTGGTCATTTGCTTTGGCGGCGACGGCACCATCCTCCACATTGCCAAGGCAGCCACCAAGCGGGGATTGCCCCTGCTGGGGGTGAATATCGGCACTCTTGGCTTCATGGCAGAGCTGGAAAGCACGGAGTTGGATAAACTCAGGCTGCTGGCAGAGGGAAAATACACCATTGATAACCGCATGATGCTGGATGTCACCGTTCAGCGGGAGCGGGAAATTATTTTTCATGACATCTGTCTCAACGACGCTGTCATCACCAAGGGAGCGGTGGCGAGAATTGTCCATCTGGCAGTGAAGTGCGATGGCATCCAGGCGATGGAATGCGGCGGCGACGGTGTGATTATCTCCACCCCCACCGGTTCTACGGCCTATAGCCTGTCCGCGGGTGGTCCCATTGTGGAGCCGGAGGCGGAGAGCATCATCATCACGCCTATCTGCTCCCACGATGTGGCAAGCCGCTGCATTGTGGCTTCCGGCAAGCGGGTGGTCACCGTGTCCATGACCAGCGCCTCCCGTCGCAACGCCTATCTGAGTGTGGATGGGGGCAAGACCCTGCGCCTGAATATGGGCGATGTAGTAACCATAAAAAAATCCAAGCTGGAAACGCGGTTGGTTCGACTGAACGACCGCAGCTTTTACGATGTGGTTAATTTAAAATTCCGAAAAGGATGAGGAGGCAGAGGCATGGGTGTAAAGTCAGACCGCCAGGCCAAAATCATGGAGATTATCTCCAACCAAAATATCGAAACCCAGGAGCAGCTGCTGGAGCAGCTGAATCAAGCAGGATTTGCCAGTACCCAGGCGACCATTTCGCGGGATATTAAGCAGCTGCGCATTGTCAAGGAATTGACCAGTCTCGGAACCTATCACTACACCACTGCTTCCCGGGAGGTTGCCAACACTTTCTCTACCCGGCTCAATACCATTTTCCGGGAATGTGTCACCAGCTTTGACTATGCCCAGAATATCATTGTGATTCATACCCTGCCGGGGCTTGCCAATGCGGCGGCCTCTGCGCTGGATGCCATGAGCCGCAGCGTGGTGCTGGGTACGCTGGCAGGCGACGATACGGTGATTGCCATTATGCGTGATGCCAATGCCGCTGCGGCGTTCTGCGGCGAAATTCACGGACTGATTAGGTAATTGGAGGGAGCATCCGTGCTGAATCTTCTGCACATCGAAAACATCGCGGTTATTGAGAGCGCGGATATTTCGTTTGGAACCGGCTTCAATGTTCTTACCGGTGAAACCGGTGCCGGTAAATCCATTGTCATTGATGCCATCTCTGCCATTCTGGGCGAGAGAGCATATCGGGACATGATAAGGACAGGGGAGGAAAAGGCCTCTGTCCGTGCTGTCTTTTCCCAGGTTGCCCCCCTGGATTGGTTCAATGAAAACGGGGTGCCCTATGACCGGGAGACGGTGATTCAGCGGGACATTTTTCTGGACGGCAAAAATGTGTGCCGGGTCAACGGAACCCTGATTTCCGTGACCATGCTGCGGAAGCTGGGCATCCAGCTGATGAACATTCACGGGCAGCATGATTCTGCCTCCCTGTTCGACGAGGAAAATCACCTGATTTTCCTCGATGATTTTTCTTCCAACCAGGCGCTGCGGCAGGCTTACCAGGAAAAATACCAGGCTGTAGCCGCCCTGCGCCGGGAAATCCAGCGGATGACCATGGACGAGGGGGAAAAGCTGCGGCGCATGGAAACGCTGCAATATCAGATTGCGGAAATTGAAAAGGCGGAGCTGGAACCGGGGGAGGATGAAGCCCTGGAGGAGCGCCGCAAGCTGCTGCAAAATGCCGAGCGGCTGTCCAAGGGAATGGACGAAGCGGTAGAGGCGCTGTATGGCGGTGAGGAATCCGATGGGGCTGCCGGTCTGCTGACCCAGGCAGAGCACGCCCTGGGGCGGCTGAGCCGGTTCAGCGACAGCTTCACTTCCCTCCACGAGCGGGTGACGGATCTGATGTATCAGGTGCGGGATGCCGCGGAGGAAGCCAAGGATATGCGGGACGATTTGAGCTATTCTGCGGATGAATTGGAGCAGATTGAGTCCCGGCTGGATGTAAGTTATCGCCTCAGGAAAAAATACGGCACCACCTGCCGGGAGATTCTCGATTACCTGGAAAAAGCCCGGAAGGAGCTGGCGGACATTGAGTTTGCCGACGACCGATTGGAGAAGCTGAAGCAGAAGCTGCAAAAGGCGGAGCAGGAAGCCTGGGCGGCGGCAGAGGCGCTGCGGCAGAATCGCCGGGAAAATGCCGAAATCATGTCTGCCCGGATTTTGCAGGAGCTGAAGGAGCTGGATATGCCCCGGGTACAGTTCCGCTGCCAGTTCCGGGAGCTGGAGCTGCAGCCCAACGGTGCCGATGCGGTGGCATTTTATCTCTCTGCCAATGCCGGTGAGGCATTAAAGCCGCTGAGCAAGGTAGCCTCCGGCGGCGAGCTGGCCCGGATTATGCTGTCCATGAAAAACGTGCTGGCAGAAAAAGACCAGATTGCCACCCTGATTTTTGACGAGGTGGACACCGGCGTTTCCGGTCGTGCCGCCCAGAAGGTTGCCGAGAAGCTGCGCAAGCTGGCGCAGCACAAGCAGGTGCTGTGCGTGACCCATCTGCCCCAGATGGCAGCGCTGGCAGATACCCATATGCTGATTTCCAAATGCGAGCGGGACGGACGCACCTACACCAGCGTCACCCCCCTGGATACGGAGGGCAGAAAGCGAGAGTTGGCACGCATCATCGGCGGCACCCACATCACCGAAACCACCCTGAAAAGTGCGGAGGAAATGCTGCGATTTGAGGAAAATCAGGCGCAGCGCTGAGTGGGGTACTCCGTTGGATGGTATTTGCATACGCCCCGTTGGAGTCGCCACCTTGTCGACCTGCTGGCACGAAGTGCCCTTGGCTCCCTCTCTGAGGGAGCTGCTGAGCGAACGCGAAGCTGAGGGAGTGTCCCCCGTTGGGTTCCCATGCACCGAAATCTTTTGAGTCCGTAGGGGAGGCTCTTAGCCTCCCGCACCCCCCGGATTTTAGCAAGCATTCAGGAATGGCACACGCCCCATCGGCTTCGCCGCAAAGACTTCATAGCGACATAAAAAAGCAGACCCGGGAAATTCCTGGGTCTGCTTTTGGCAGATGGCTTACTTCTTGGCCTTCTTCTCAGCCTTGGCCTTTGCCTTGGCTTCCTGCGCCTTCTTCTGCTCGGCCTTCTTCTGCTCGGCAGCGGTTTCGTTGGTGGACATCGCCCACTTTGCCAGCTCAATGCGCACCTGGTCAGCGCCGGTCTCAATCACCAGCTTGTCGTCCTTGATGCTGACAACAGTGCCGCAGATGCCGCCGATGGTGGTAATCTTGTCGCCCACCTTCACAGCGGAACGCATTTCTTCGGCTTCCTTCTTGCGCTTGTTTTCGGGACGAATCAGCATGAAGTAGAAAACAGCCAGCATCAACACCAGCATGATGAGGGTGCTGCCCATACCGCCGGCAGCGGCAGTTGCGTCAGTCAGAAAAAGATTCATTGGAAAAACTCCTTTTGTTTAATATCTGTTCTATTATAGCATTACACCCGGAAAAAGCAAGAGTGAATTAGATTCTGCGTGCCAGTTTTTCAGAGTATTCCTGACGGAAGGATGCAAAAGTGCCGTTATCCAGTTCCTGACGAATCCGCTCCATCAGCTTATTGTAGAAATACAGATTGTGCATTACCGCAAGGCGCATGGCAAGCATCTCCTCTGCCACAAACAGGTGACGGATGTAGGCCTTGGAGTAGCGGCGGCACACCGGGCAGTCGCACTGGGGGTCGATGGGGCTGTCGTCCAGGGTATACTTGGCGTTTTTCAGGTTGATGGCACCTTCCCAGGTAAACAGCCGGGCGTGGCGGGCGTTCCGGGCGGGCATCACGCAGTCGAAGAAGTCCACGCCTCTGGCAACACCCTCGATGATGTTGGTGGGAGTGCCCACGCCCATGAGGTAGCGGGTCTTGTTGACGGGCATATGCTCCTCCACGGCTTCAATGATGTCGTACATCTCCTGGGCGGTTTCGCCCACTGCCAGACCGCCGATGGCGTAGCCGGGCAAATCCAGTTCGGCAATCCGCTGCATATGGGAAACCCGCAGGTCGGCGTAGGTGCCGCCCTGGTTGATGCCCCACAGCATCTGCTGGGGATTGACGGTGTCGGGCAGGGCATTGAGCCGGGCATTTTCCGCCTTGCACCGCACCAGCCAGCGGTAGGTGCGGTCGATGCTTTTCTGCACATACTCCCGGGGCGCGGGATTTTCGATGCACTCGTCAAAGGCCATGCACATATCCGAGCCAAGATTGGACTGAATCTGCATACTTTCCTCCGGTCCCATAAAAATCTTGTGACCGTCGATGTGGGAGGAAAAGTAGACACCCTCCTCCTTGATGCGGCGCAGGGCAGCCAGGCTGAACACCTGGAATCCGCCGGAGTCGGTGAGGATGGGACCGTCCCAGGTCATGAACTTGTGCAGGCCGCCCATCTGCCGCACCACCTTGTCGGTGGGGCGCAGGTGCAGGTGGTAGGTGTTGGAAAGCTCCACCTGGCAGCCAATGTTTTTCAGGTCAGCGGCGCTGAGTGCGCCTTTGATGGCACCCTGGGTGCCGACATTCATAAAAACGGGAGTTTGAACCACACCGTGGGCGCAGGTAAATACACCCCGGCGGGCTTTCCCTTCTGTTTTTTTCAGCTCAAACATAGTTACTCCATTTTCAATGTTTATTTTGCAGTACTGGAATTTGTGTATTGCAGGAATTACGCACGACAGCGTTCTCATACAAACAGTCCTGCGAAGCGTCAATATCTCCGTATTCACGCCGCAGACCTTGACAAACACAAAGTTCCCTCCTTACCGCAGCAGAAGCATTTCTGCCTCGTATAACGAGGAACAAGGGAGGTTGGAAAACGTTGAAATCTCTCTATTTCCAGTGTAGTGACAGGGATTATTCTAGCCTGAAATCCCCAGATTGTCAACCGGAATGTGACGGGGAAATGGTTTAGCCGGACGGCCGAAGCTGCAACGGTACACGAGCCCGTCTCTTTGCAGGGATTGACAAAGCCGTGAACGTATGTTATCATTACCGAAATTAAAAAAGAAACAAACTGTCAAGTGACCGTTGAGCCGCCCCATTGGTTCAAAGGAGAAAAGGGAAGTCGGGTTCAATCCCCGCACGAACGGGTCACTGTAATCGCGGAATCTCTCTCTGCCCCGCAGGAAACAGCGGGAAGGTGTCATTGCGGCTTCGGCTGTGAGAAGACACGGGAAGGGGTAGTGAGGCGTAGTCAGGAAACCTGCTTGACGGTTGAAAACGGCCCCCGATTCGGCACTTGCTTTCGTGTTTCACTGGTTTTCGGAACTGCGCTTTTGGCGTTGTTCTGCGCTGGAGTGTGTTGAAGCCGGAACCGCGCTGATTCAGAGCGGTTCCGGTTCTTTTTATGAGAGGAAGCTTGGCATGAAAATTGCGTTAGAAAACATTGCCCCCCGGGATATTGAGCGGCGGAGCTTTGAAATCATCACTCAGGAGTTGGGCGATACCCCTCTGATTCCCGGCACTGAGCCGATTGTAAAGCGCTGCATTCACACAAGCGCGGATTTTGACTATGCCCAAAACCTGCGCTTTTCTCAGAATGTGGTAGCCCAGGCGCTGGATGCCATTCGCTCCGGCGCAAGCATCATCACGGATACCAAGATGGCTGCCTCCGGCATCAATCAGACTGCCCTGGCGCGCTATGGCGGTAAGGTCTGCTGTTTTATCTCTGACCCGGATGTGGTCAACGCTGCCGCTGCCCAGGGGACTACCCGCGCTGTGGCAGCCATGGATAAGTCCGCCGCACTGGGCGAGGACTTTATTTATGCCATCGGAAACGCCCCCACTGCCCTTGTCCGCCTGTACGAGCTGATAAATGAGGGCAAGATTCATCCTAAGCTGGTCATCGGTGTGCCGGTGGGCTTTGTCAATGTGGTGCAGTCCAAGGAGCTGATTCTTTCCAGCAACGTGCCCTATATTGTGGCCGCCGGACGCAAGGGAGGCAGCAACATCGCCGCGTGCATCTGCAATGCATTGCTGTATATGCTGAACACCGACCGTCCTGTTCACTAAGCCGGGTGGAAAGCTGAATATAAAAAATGGGGCGGCCTCAAAATGATTTTTCAAAATCATTCGAGGCCGCCTCTCTTTTTCCCGCAGGGGATGAAAAGTATACTGCTTTTCTTTTACACGCTATCCTGTTCAATGAGCTGGTACTATCCGGCAGGATCTTTGAACATTGCGCCGAGATTGACGAAGCGCCACGAAGCCATATGGAGCAGATTGTGCCAGAGCTGGCAACGCAGTACGGCGTGACAGAGCAACTGAAAGCCGAAAACAAAATGGAATGGGTGCGGCAGATGAACGCTTGCAAGGCACAGGCAGAGGGAGCTGTGAAAGCGGAAATGATTTATGATTGAGCGAGGAAGTCCGGGCAGAAAACTGTTCGGACTTTTCTCATATAGTCCAA
>URPI01000103.1 GCA_900549705.1 uncultured Eubacteriales bacterium | reverse complement strand
GGTGGCAATCATTCCATGATTAAAAAGCCAAGAAGCGCATCACCGTTGGCTGTTCATAAATTATTAGTCAGGACAGTCTACTACAGCTAGTATGTGCATTCGATTTGGTACTTGCTAAAATCCAACGTTTCGGGCGGATTCTATCCGCCCCTACTGTTGCGGCGGCAAGGCCGCCGACGGGTCGACTGCCAGTCGACCCCTACAGAACGGATGCAAAACGGTTTCTGGTCGGCACTGCCGCACTTTATTAAATTTTTATAACGGCGGCAAAAAACAGTTGAATTTTACATTCTTCTCTGCTATAATAGAGCCAATCGATGATGCAGGATTAGTTCATTGGTAGAATGGTCGCTTCCCAAGCCACAGAGGCGGGTTCGATTCCCGTATCCTGCTCCATGCAGTTAATCGGCAATTTCGTGAGAGATTGCCGATTTTTCTATACCAGGAGGAACCCAAATGGACAAGATGAAGCTTTTGGTAGACCGGCTGAACGCCTACCGGTACGCTTATTATAACAAAAACGAAAGCCTTGTCTCCGACAAGGAGTATGATGCCCTCTTTGACCAGCTGGCAGCGCTGGAGCAGCAAACCGGCATCGTCTATCCCAATTCTCCCACCGCCACCGTGGGCTATGAGGCAGTCAGCAAGCTGCAAAAGGTTGCCCACAACCATCCCCTGCTCTCCCTGGGAAAAACCACCAATCTCCAGGAGTTCTGCGACTATTTCGAGGGAAAGCCCATGAACCTCATGGCAAAAATGGACGGCCTGACCGCCTCCGTGGTCTATCGGGGCGGGGCGCTGGTCAGCGCCGAAAGCCGGGGCAACGGCGAAGTGGGCGAGGACATCACCCACACCGCCCGCACCTTCTGCAATCTGCCCCAGAAGATTCCCTTCCGGGGGGAGCTGATTGTGGACGGCGAGTGCATCATTGACTACCCCACCTTCCGCCGCATCAACCAGCAGGAGCAGACCGCCTATAAAAATCCCCGCAACCTGGTCAGCGGCACGGTACGCCAGCTGGATAGCCGGGTTTCCGCCCAGCGGGGGGTGAAGTTCATCGCCTGGAAGCTCTATGCCGCCTCCGATGAAGCGGGAAGCCCCTTGGACGATACCAAGACCTATTCTGCTGCCTTTGCCCTGCTGGAAAAGCTGGGCTTTGAGGTGGTGCCCCATGTCTATCTGGATAATCGCTATCCAGACGAAGCCAGCCGCCGGGATGCCCTGGAAACGGAAATGGAAGCGCTGCAACAGGATTGCGCCGCCAAAGGCTTCCCCATTGACGGTCTGGTGGGCTCCTTCGACGACGTGGTCTACGGCCTGAGTCTGGGCAGCACCGGGCATCACCCCAAGCACTCCCTGGCCTTCAAATTTTACCAGGATCGGAACGAAACCGTGCTGCGGGACATTGAATGGAGCACCAACCGCACCGGACAGGTAAACCCGGTGGCGATTTTTGACCCTGTGGAAATTGACGGCACCACCGTCTCCCGGGCTTCGCTGAACAACGTCAGCATCATCAAGGAGCTGGAATTGGGGCTGGGAGACACCATCACCGTCATCAAGGCCAACCAGATTATCCCCATGGTCACCGACAATCTCACCCGCTCCGGCAGCTATGTGTTCCCCACCGTCTGCGGCAGCTGCGGAACCCCGCTGGAACTGCGCAATGACAATGGGCGGGAAATGCTCTACTGCGTCAATCCCCACTGTCCCGCCATTCAGCTGGATCAGATTACCTATTTCGTCAGCCGGGATGCCATGAACATTCTGGGGCTGTCCCAGGAGCGGCTGAAGCTGCTGATTGACCGGGGCTTTGTCCGGGATTTTGCAGACCTCTACCATCTGGATGCCCACCGGGAGGAGCTGATGGAAATGGAGCGGCTGGGGCAGGACAGCGTGGACAATCTGCTTTCCGCCATTGATGCCAGCCGGAATTGCCGCATGAGCAATGTGCTCACCGCCATCGGCATTCCCACCATCGGCAAAAACAACGCCAAAATTCTGGCTGCCCAGTGCGCCGGGGAGGGCAATCCCCTGGAACGGTTCCTGGAACTGGCGAAGGACAATTACGACTGGTCGGTGCTGGACGGCTTTGGAGAAATCATGAGCAGCGCCATCAACCAGTATGTTGCTGACAACGAAGCCCGCATCCGCCCCCTGCTGGATGTGCTGAACATTGCCCCGGAGCAGCCCCGGGCAGCGGGCGGCCTGGAGGGCAAAACCTTCTGCATCACCGGAAAGCTCCTGCATTATCCCAACCGGGATGCCCTGGTTGCAGACATTGAAAAGAACGGCGGCAAGGTGGTTTCCGGTGTCAGTGCCAAGACGGACTACCTTATTACCAACGACAAGTCCTCCGGCAGCAGCAAAAATCAAAAGGCTGCCAAATTCGGGACGAAAATCATTTCCGAAGATGAATTCCTGGCGCTGATTGCAGGGGGAGAAGCGTGAAAACAAAACGAATTGCCCTGCTGGGGCTGCTGACGGCCATTGCATTGACCATTTTTATGATTGAAGCCCAGATTCCCGCCGTGGTGCCCATCCCCGGCGTAAAGCTGGGACTGTCCAATATCGTCACGGTGTTCACCGTCTTTACCCTGGGTCCCTGGGACGGCGTGGCTGTGCTGGCCTGCCGCATTTTTCTGGGGGCGGTATTTGCCGGGAATTTCAGCACCATTCTCTATTCTGCCGCCGGTGGTTTCCTTTCCATTCTGGTCACCATGGGTCTGCGGAAGGTCTTAAAAGAAAATCAAATCTGGGCAGCGGGCTGCCTGGGGGCAATCGCCCATTCCGTGGGGCAGATGATTGCCGCCATTGCCATCACCCGCACGCCGGGGCTGCTGATTTATCTGCCGGTGCTGGTGATTATCAGCATTTTCACCGGCCTGTTCACCGGCTTCTGCGCCCAGCTTCTCATCAAACGAGGAGGAACACGATGGAAAACTATTTTGAAATAACACTGCCCAAGCAGCAGATTGATGCCATCTCCAATCTGGGGCTTGCCCACATCGGTGACGGCGTGTGGGAGCTGCTGTGCCGCAGCTATCTGTGCGTCCACGGCGGCAAAACCGTTGGGCAGCTCCACCACGACACCATTGCCATGGTGAAAGCCCCCGCCCAGGCGGCGTACATGGATAAAATTCTCCCGCTGCTGACGGAAGGGGAGCTGGGCTATTATCGCCGGGGCAAGAACGCCCATGTCCATGCCGTGCCCAAGGGGGCAACCCCGGCGGAATACGCCAAGGCCACCGGGCTGGAAACCCTGTTTGGGGCGCTGTTCCTGGCCGGAAAAACCGACCGTGCCAATCAGCTATTCAAGGCAGCGGTGGAAGACCATGCTGACCTATGAGCTGAAAAAGAGGCCGGGTGTGCCCCTGTATGAAGCGCTGTATCGCTGCATCCGGCAGGATATTCTCACCGGCAAGCTGCAACCCGGTGAGAAGCTGCCCTCCAAGCGGGCGCTTTCCCAGCATTTGGAGGTTGGGAAAATCACGGTGGAAACTGCCTACGCCCAGCTTCTTTCCGAGGGCTACATTCGCTCCCGGGAGAAGGTGGGCTTTTTTGTGGAAAAAGTGGAGCAGCTGCCCCCCGCACCTCCACCGGTGCTCCCAAAAGCCGTGCCGGAGGAAGCGCCCATGCTGGACTTAACCGCCAACGGCACCGGGCATTTCCCCTTTACGGTGTGGAGCAAGCTTCAGCGGGAAGTGATTCTGGATTATGGGCGGCAGCTGCTGCTGCCCCTGCCCAACCAGGGGATTTTAGAGCTGCGCCAGGCCATTGCCGCCCACCTTGCCGCCTTTCGGGGGATGGAAATCGACCCGGAGAACATCCTGGTGGGGGCGGGCACGGACTTTTTGTATAACCTATTGATTCAGTTGCTGGGCAGGGATAAAATATTTGCCGTTGAGGAGCCGGGCTACGAAAAAATCCGCCGGGTTTACGGGGCGGGGGGCGTTCGGTGCATCAGCGCCCCTATGGATGCCGAGGGGGTCATGCCCCAGGCGCTGATGGATGCACAGGTGCTGCACATTTCGCCCTCCCACCATTTTCCCACCGGGCTGGTTACGCCCCTCAGCCGCCGTCAGGCGCTGCTGGGCTGGGCTGCTGCCGGAAACTGGATCATCGAGGACGACTATGACTCGGAATTTCGCTTTGCCAGCCATCCCCTGCCCGCCATGCAGAGCATGAGCCCGGAGCGGGTCATCTACATCAACTCCTTTTCCAAAAGCCTGGCCCCCTCCATCCGCATCAGCTATATGGTCTTGCCCCCGGCATTGATGGAAAAATTCCGCCGGGAGCTGGGCTTTTACAGCTGCACCGTGCCCAGCTTTGAGCAGTATACCCTGGCGCGGTTTTTGAGCGGCGGCTATTTTGAAAAGCACATCAACCGAATGCGCCGCTTCTACCAGAAGCACCGCAACCAGGTGATTGAGGCGCTGAGCAGCTGCGCCGTTTCCCACAAGCTGACCATATTGGAGCAGGATGCCGGGCTACATTTTCTGGTTCATGTGGACACCCAGTGGACGGATGGGCAGCTGACATCATGGCTTCGCAGCCGGGGCATCCGGGTGCAGGCGCTGAGCAGCTTCTACCATGACAATCCCCCCGGGGATTTGCACCAGCTGGTGGTGAACTATTCCGGCATCGATGTTGAAAAGCTGCGGCAGGCGTTGGAAAAGCTGACGCTTTTCGAGTAACGCATACACCCGGTATGGTACATGGCGGAAGCCGAAAGCTTCCCCACACCCTGTAGGGGCGGATAGCATCCGCCCGTAACCCCGGATTTTCGCTAGTAGTTGGATGAATGGTAAACGTGACTGGTTAGCACCCCTTGGCTTCCCCCGGGGGGAAGCTGGCAATATTGGCGGCTCTTCGGAACCGACAATATTGACTGATGAGGGGCGGCGACCGCCAAAACCATCAATTTTCCCCGATGGATGGTAAAACCCGGAACAAATTCCATTCAACCAGCCTGTACCGATGCGCTTCGCGAGCGGGCGGATACGATCCGCCCCTACAATCCGAGTGGGGCAGCTGTCATTATTCAACGTATCTGTTCCCATATCGAACCTGCGTCACCCCTCATCAGTCTTTTTGTCAATCGGTTCCGAAGAGCCGATTGACAAAAATCCAGCTTCCCCCCGGGGGAAGCCAAGAGGCGGTAACTTGCAGCGTTTCCCATTCAACGAAGTGCTATCGGAATCCAACATTGCGGGCGTGAGGAAAATTTTGACATTCCCTACAAAAACAAAAGGATGATTTTATGAAAACTGCGAAACAAGCGGCGCTATTGCTGGCGCTGGCATGTCTGGTGGGCGGAGCAGCGGCGGAAAGCTCCTGCCCGGAATCGGAAAACGGCATCCAGGGACACACCTGGGTACAGGCCGACGAAGACCAGCTCCCGCTGTTTTCCGATGGCCTGCGTTATATTTTCGGCAATCCCGGCAAGAGCCGGGTATGCACGGAATGCGGCAAGACACAGGCGTTTTTTTCCAGTGATACATGGGTATATGCCCTGCGGGAAGACGGAACGGCAGAAATCGTCCGCTGTGACCAGCCGGAAACAGTGGGCAGCCTGACCGTGCCGGAGACACTGAACGGCATTCCCGTCACCGCCATCGGGGACAAAGCCTTTTCCCAGTGCTACTACCTGACGGATGTAACCTTGCCGGAGGGCATTACCCATATCGGCGACTTCGCCTTTGAGGACTGCACCGACCTGGAAACCCTGACCATTCCCGCCAGCGTCACCTCCATGGGCTGTAACCCCTTCCTGGGAACCACCACCCAGCTTCGGCTTGCCCCGGAGAACACCTCCTTCCGGCAGGAGGGGGCGTTTCTCCTGGATAATGACAGCCAGCGGCTCATCTGCTATCAGGGCAGCGGTGAAGCGGATGGGCAGCTGACGCTGCCCGCCGGAACGCTGGAAATCGGAGACTACGCTTTCAGCCGCAGTGACGCGGTACAGGTGGTGCTGCCCGCCGGGGTGCAGAAAATCGGCCAGTGTGCCTTCCAGCGGTGTCTCAGCCTGCAATCCGTCACCCTTCCGGCAGGGCTAACCGACATCGGTGACCATGCTTTCCAGCGGTGCAGCAAGCTGGAGGAGGTCAATCTCCCCGACTCCGTCACCCACCTGGGCCGCAATCCCTTTGCCGGGTCGCCGGTGACATTGTCCCTCTCCGCCAGCCATCCTGCCTTAGAGCTGCGAGGGGACGTTCTGATTGAACGGAGCACCGGAAAGCTGCTCTCCTTCCCCTGCCAGGGCAGCGAACCAGCCTATGAAATTCCGGGGGACATCCGGGAAATCGGTGAATTTGCCTTTGCCTACTGCAAGGATCTGTTCACCCTGACCGTCCCCGCCAATGTGGAAATTGCAGAAAATGCGTTCTACCGCAACGAGGCCATCGAGGCGGTCACGCTGCCCGAAGGGCTGACTGTTATCAAGGAAAATACCTTCTGGGGCTGCATCAACCTGAAAACCGTGGAAATTCCGGGCAGCGTAACGGAAATTGGTGCCTTTGCCTTCAACTGCTGCCAGGCCATGGAGACACTCACCTTCCCCAAAAGCCTGGTCACCCTGGGAGAAGGCGCATTTCAGGGCTGCCTTGCCTTGCGGGAGGTAACGGTGCCCAGCGCCATTGGAATCATTCCGGCGCGGGCATTTGATGCCTGCATCCGGCTGGAGCGGGTGGAAATTCAGGAGGGCATCACCCAGATTGCGCCCTATGCCTTTTACGACTGCGAAATGCTGCAAGTGGTTTCGCTGCCGGAAAGCCTGACCCGGATTGACCGGTACGCTTTTTACCGCTGTGCCATTTTGGAAACCATCACCATCCCGACAGCGGTGAACCGCTTTGGCGACGAGGTGTTCGGTATGTGCCCGAAGCTGACCGTGACGGCATCAAAAGATTCCGAAGCAGCAGCCTATTGCGCCGGCAACAACGTACCGTTTGCGGAGAAATAAAGACCGGCTCCGTCGGGGCGGATCGCATCCGCCCGCAGCACAAAGTGCCCCCTGTAGGGGTCGACGAGTATGTCGACCCCTACAGGGGGCGGGTACGTTTAACCGGGTGCTTGCTTTATTTCTTGATAATGTGAATGGCGAATCCGGCGAACTCTCCGGCCAGATAGATGTTCTTCAAAGAGCCATCTGCATGATAGGAAGCGGTTTCAGGCACGAAGGTATAGCCCTTTGCCTCCAGCTCTGCCTTGGCAGCATCCACATTCTCAGTGGCCATGGCAATGTGGCCGTTGGTGCCGCGGGCACTGGGGCTTTTCATGCACTCAAAATACGTTCCGGCAAAGACAGAGGAGTTACCCATCTTCACGGGCAGGTTAAACATAAGGGAGAACAGCTTTGCGGTTTCCTCCGCCTTTTCGGGGCTGCCGCTGTTGAGGCCGACGTGAAGCAATTCAAATTGATTTTCCATGGTAATTTTTCCTTTCTGTGTGGGGGTGAATTTTTTTGCGCACCCATTTTAGCACTTGTTGCGGCCAAATGCAAGCCGTCAAAGCTTTGAACACCTGATAACAACGCCGCAAGCCAACCGTAGGGGCGGATAGAATCCGCCCGCAGCCTTAATTACAGCAAGCACCCGAATGAATGGTATCTGTCACTGTAGTAGACTGTCCTGACTAATAATTTACGAACAGCCAACGGTGATGCGTTTCTTGGCTTCCCCCGAGGGGAAGCTGGCATGGCAAATAATCGGCACTTCGGAACC
>URPI01000102.1 GCA_900549705.1 uncultured Eubacteriales bacterium | reverse complement strand
GTGCCGCTTGTCAAAAAATCCAGCTTCCCCCCGGGGGAAGCCAAGAACTCAGAAGCCTTTGGTCATTACCATCCAACGAGCCTCTCAGTTGCGTAGGCTGGCGGGTCGCCAATTTGGCGACCCCTACAGGGGCGGTGGGGGTCGAATCTGGCTGTGCAAATTTGGCAAAAACGAACACAATCCCCGCTAAATGTCCAATGGAATGGTTGACGATTCTGATTTTTTCCGTTATAATGGGCACACCACTACACAAATCGTGGCATACAGTTTGAGAATATAGAGGAAAGGCGAGAAAATCATGCATTATGATTATCTTGTGGTGGGTGCGGGGCTTTATGGCGCGGCATTTGCCCAGCAAATGAAGGAAAACGGAAAGTCCGTTCTGGTGTTGGAGCGGCGCAATCATATCGGCGGCAATGTCTACACCCAGGAGGTCGAGGGCATTCAGGTTCACTGCTATGGCGCTCATATTTTCCATACCGACAGCCGGAAGGCCTGGAATTATGTCAACCAATTTGCGGAATTTAACCGCTATACCAATTCCCCCATTGCCAATTATCATGGGGAACTCTATTCTCTGCCCTTTAATATGCACACCTTCCACCGGATGTGGGGCGTGAATACCCCTCAGGAGGCGGCGCAGATTATTGCCGACCAACGCCGGGAAAGCGGCATCGATACGCCCCGGAATCTGGAAGAACAGGCCATCTCTCTGGTGGGCACCGACATTTATGAGAAGCTGATTCGGGGCTACACCGAAAAGCAGTGGGGAAGACCCTGCAATGAGCTGCCCAGCTTCATCATCCGCCGCCTGCCGGTGCGCTATACCTTTGATAATAATTATTTTACCTCCCGGTTCCAGGGCATCCCCATGGGCGGCTATACCGCCATGGTGGAAAAAATGCTGGAGGGCATTCCGGTGCAGCTGAATACCGATTATCTGGCAGACCGGGAAAAGTGGAATCAGGTGGCGGACAAGGTGGTTTACACCGGACCCATCGACGCCTATTTTGACTACTGCTACGGCAACCTTTCCTATCGCTCCGTCCGCTTTGAGACGGAGGTGCTGGACACCCCCAATTACCAGGGCAACGCCGTGGTGAACTACACTGACCGGGAGACCCCATATACCCGCATCATTGAGCATAAGCATTTTGAGTTTGGCACCCAGCCCAAAACCGTGATTTCCCGGGAGTACAGCCAGGAGTGGCAGCCGGGCATGGAGCCGTACTATCCCGTCAATGACGAAAAGAATACGGCGCTGTATGAGCGGTATCATGCGCTGGCGCAGCAGGAGCAGAAGGTATTCTTCGGCGGACGGCTGGGGCAGTACCGCTATTATGACATGGATGCCGTCCTGCTGGCAGCCCTGGCGCTGGCAGAGCAGGAATTGGGCTAAGGAAATATGGCAGTCGGGCGGCTGAGCTGCCCGACTGCTTTCACAACAGAGCCATTCATTAATGGTACGATGGTATCAGTTCCAATCAATCAGGAGTCATGGAGGTATGGCATATGACTTACATACAAGCAATTATTTGTACGTTGGCTGCATGGTTTGTTGGATTATTTGCAGATGCAAATATTGATTTTGGTGATCCTCAAGGATTTTTGGCTCTTAGAGTGCTTCTTCCTATTTTGGCAATGGGGCTTTGTATTCTAAAAGCAATCAAAAACAATGAGAAGAAATAACTTTCTGTTTATGGGTGCACTCTGCTTCGCTGACAAATCTCTGTCTTATGCACTGGTCCTGTGCAGCCAATGGCTCGGTTCCGTCTGTTTGCGGGCGGCTAAGCCGCCCTGCGGATGGCGTGTGCAAAACGGACAGGGAATTGCTACCCCAAATATAAATTTCTGCTTGACAAGGGGCGCACATTGTGCTAGTATATACCCCGTTAGAGTAATGCTCTACGAAACAAGTTGGTATTGATTGCGATGAGGGTCCACCTGTTCCCATCCCGAACACAGAAGTTAAGCTCATCTGCGCCGACAATACTTGCAGGGTGACTTGCCGGGAAGATAGGTAATGCCAACACATATGCCCCCTTAGCTCAGTCGGTAGAGCAACGGACTGTTAATCCGTGTGTCGTTGGTTCGAGTCCAACAGGGGGCGCCAAAACGTCCTCCATGCAATCGCGTGGGGGATTTTGTTATGTCTAAACCGAAACTTTAGGAGGAAAGAGAATGATTGCCCATCGTCCGACGCTGCAAGAGCTGCACTTTCGGCAGCAGCTGCTATCCGATGAAGAAACCATGTCCTATAACGCCGCCTGGGGTGGGACGATTCCCTTTCCAACGGAAAAATGGGAAAGCTGGTTTTCCCGCTGGGTGGAGGCTCCCGCAGATCGGCGATATTATCGCTATCTGTATGAACCGGGGCTGGATGATTTCGTGGGTGAAATATCCTATCATTACGATGAGGAGCGGCGCATTTACCTTTGTGATGTGATGGTGCTGGCAAAATACCGTGGCTGCGGGTTCGGAACCGCCGGCATTGACCTGATTTGCAGGGCGGCAAAGGAAAACGGAATTGACACACTCTATGATGACATTGCCGCAGATAATCCCGCTTACCGTCTGTTCCTGAAAAACGGCTTTACGGTGGATTACCAAAATGATGACGTGGTCATGGTCAAAAAGAAGCTGTAGCGCACGCTGCCCCTGCCGTCCGGCGGGGGCGTTTTTATAAAAGTTTCCACAACCTGCCCGTTCCTGTGTTGATATTCTCCTGCGGATGTGATATGCTTTTCTTAACTTCTGACGGAAATTCATCGGTAGGAAAGGAAATAATTTATGAAGCATTTTTTGATAGTTGTGGATATGCAGCGGGATTTTATTGACGGAAGCCTGGGAACCCCGGAGGCGCAGGCCATTGTGCCCCATGTGGCAGAAAAAATCCTGCAATTTGAGGGCGAGATTTTCGCCACCCTGGATACCCATGCGGAAAATTATTTGCAGACCGCAGAGGGGCGGCACCTTCCCGTGCCCCACTGCATCAAGGGGACACCCGGTTGGATGCTCCAGGATGAAATTGCGGCAGTGCTGGAGCAGAAGCAGTGTACCCTGGTGGAGAAGGTGACCTTCGGCTCGGTGATGCTGCCCCGGCTGCTTTACCAGGCCGCCCAGGGACAGCCCTTTACCCTGGAGCTGGTGGGACTGTGCACCGACATCTGCGTGGTGTCCAATGCCCTGATGCTGAAAGCAAACTTCCCGGAAATGCCAATCTGTGTGGACAGCGCCTGCTGCGCCGGTGTCACGCCCGAAACCCACCGGACGGCACTGGAAACCATGCGCTGCTGCCAGATTGAAGTGATATAAGGAGATAAACCATGTTTGATGCAAAAACAGTGAAGGATCAGTGCGTCTGGTGGATTCAGGAATTTTTCCGGCAGAACGGCCCGGACTGCAATGCCATCGTGGGCATTTCCGGCGGCAAGGACAGCTCTGTGGTGGCGGCGCTGTGCGTGGAGGCGCTGGGCAAGGACCGGGTGATTGGCGTGCTGATGCCCTGCGGTGAGCAGCATGACATTGATATGGCGCAGCTGCTGGTGGAGCATCTGGGCATCCGCCACTATGTTATCAATATTCACGATGCGGTGGAGGCGGCAAAGGCTGCCATGCCCTTTGAGCTGTCCACCCAGTCCAAAACCAATCTGCCCCCCAGAATCCGCATGGCAACCCTTTATGCCGTTGCCCAGAGCCACAACGGGCGGGTGGCCAATACCTGCAATCTCTCTGAGGATTGGGTGGGCTACTCCACCCGCTACGGCGATGCCGCCGGTGATTTCAGCCCCTGTTCTCACCTGACGGTGCAGGAGGTCAAGGCCATTGGGCGGGAGCTGGGGCTGCCCCCGGTGCTGGTGGACAAGGTGCCCATTGACGGCCTGTGCGGCAAGACGGACGAAGAAAACCTGGGCTTTCTCTATACGGAGCTGGATCGCTACATCCGCACCGGCGAAATTGACGACCAGGCCAAAAAAGAGCGCATTGACCGGCTGCACCGGATGAACCGGTTTAAGCTGGAGCTGATGCCCTCCTTCCGGCCGGAGCTGTGACCATGGGGGAGACTGAAAAGCCCTTTTCCCTGGGCATTTTGGTGGGACGGTTTCAGACCATCCACGCCGGTCATGAATTGATGATTGAAACGGCGCTGTCGCTGTGCAAGCAGGTGGGTATTTTTGTCGGCTCCTCCCAGGAGGCGGGCACAGCCCAAAATCCCTTTTCTTATGAGACGCGGGAAAAGCTCCTGCGGCTGCTGTTCGGGGAGCAGGTGCAGATTTTCCCTCTGCCGGACATTGGGGTGGGGAACAACGGCACCTGGGGAGAATATGTGCTGGAAAACGTAAAGGCGCAGTATGGAACCTATCCCGATTTGCTGATTTCCGGCAAGGAGACCCGGCGCATCAGCTGGTTTGACGGCTTGGAGCAGGTGCGCATCTCGGAATTATATATCCCCAAGTCCATTGACATCTCCGCTTCTCAGATGCGCCGGTATTTTCTGGAAAATCAGCGGGAGCAATGGCAGCAATATACGAACCCGGCTTTGTGGGGGCAGTATGATGCCCTGCGCACTCTGGTGCTGCTGTCCAAGGGCAACGACCGTACCGCATCGCTGTAAGCGAAAGGAAACATTATGAAACTAGAACCAATCGTGCTTTCTCTGCTGGACACCGACCTGTATAAATTCAATATGGATCAGGTGATTTTTCACAAGCATACCGACCTCAACGGAGAATACCACTTTAAATGCCGCAACGCCAATGTGCGTTTTACCCCGGAAATGCTGGAAGAAATCAACGACCAGATAGATTATCTGTGTACCCTCCGGTTTACCAGGGAGGAGCTGGATTACCTCCGCTCCATCCGCTTTATCAAAAACGACTATGTGGAGTTTTTGCGGCTGTGGCATCCCATCCGGGAATATGTGACCACCGGTCTGAGCGAAGACGGGGAGCTGAGCGTCATTGTCAAAGGGCCGCTGTTTTCCGCCATGCAGTTTGAAATCTACCTGCTGGAAATTATCAACGAGGTATATTTTCGGATGCAGTTTGACTATGAAACACTGCGGGCTTCAGCGGCGGAGCGGCTGAGCCGCAAGATTGAGGCCTTCCAGAACGGAACCTACACCTTCCGCTTTGCGGAGTTCGGCTGCCGCCGGCGGCTGTCCCGGGAGTGGGAGGATGTGGAGGTGCGCCGCCTGGTGACGGAGACCCAGAACTGCGTGGGCACCTCCAATGTCTATCTGGCGAAGAAATACGGCATCCGCCCCATTGGTACCTATGCCCATGAATTTGTCCAGATGTACCAGGGCATCGACTCCATTCCCCTGGCATACACCAACCATCATGCCATGGCGGACTGGTACGATGAATACCGGGGCGACAACGGCACGGCGCTGTCGGATACCATCACCACGGATTTGTTCCTGCTGGACTTCAATCATTCCATGGTCAATAACTATTCCGGTGTCCGCCACGACAGCGGCGACCCCTATGAATGGGGCGAAAAGATTCTGGCCCACTATCGGAAATACGGCGTGGACACCCGCACGAAGCAGCTGTTGTTCAGCGACAGCCTGGATTTTGACCGCTCCCAGAAGCTCTATGAGTATTTTAAGGACAGAGCCAAGGTGTCCTTCGGCATTGGAACCTTCTGCTCCAATGATACCTGCGAGGAAGCGCTGAATATTGTAATTAAGCTGCAATATGTCAATGGTCGTCCGGTGGCAAAGCTCTCGGACATCCCGGAAAAATCCATGTGCGATGATGAAGAATACCTGTCCTACCTCAAGCGTTCGGTGGCCTTCCGCCTGAACCGGGAGAAGGACATGGCAGAGCAGTGCTACTAAAGCGCCACGAGAGGAACGGCAGGGGGCAGCACTGCCGCCGGAGCGGAAATTAGCATAGCTGCATTTACTTTTGGGCACAATTCCGACTGCTTTTTTGCATTGAAAGCCTTATACTGTTTTTAGACAGGAAAACAAAGGAGGCTTATTCAATGTATTTTACCAGTTTCCTGGAAAATGGAAAGCTCACCATAGCCCTCACCGGGGAAATCGACCACCACTGCGCCAAAGCGTATATCCAGATTATCAGCTCCAAAATTGAAGCCTATATGCCCCAGGTCTGTGTGCTGGACTTTCATGAGGTGACCTTCGTGGATTCCTCCGGCATCGCCGTGGTGATCAATGCTCTGCGGAATATGTCTCAGATTGAGGGCAAGCTCCTGCTCTCCGGCATTTCGCCTCAGCCGATGCGGGTGTTCCGCGCTTCTGGAATCGATAAGCTGGTGGAGATACGGGAGGCGGTATCATGAAATTTGATAATTACATGATTCTGGATTTTCCCAGCCGGTCGTCAAATGAGGCCTTTGCCCGCAGTGCCGTGGCCTGCTTTGCCTCCCAGATGGATCCTAATCTGGAGGAACTGGGAGACATCCGCACCGCCGTGTCGGAAGCGGTGACCAACTGCATTGTCCACGCTTACCCCAATCAGATTGGCACCATCACCCTGCGCTGCCGCATTCTCAAGGACAACGTGCTGGATATTGTCATCAAGGACAAGGGTGTCGGCATCCCGGATGTGGAGCAGGCGCGGCGCGCTTCCTTTACCACCGGCGGCGCAGAACGCAGCGGCATGGGCTTTACCATTATGGAAAGCTTTATGACCAGCTTTGACGTGACCTCCGCCCCCGGCAAGGGGACGACGGTACATATGCGCCGCAAGCTCCAGCGCAAAAAATGAGCAGGACGGAGGAGCTGATTGCCCTGGCACAGAAGGGGGACAGGGATGCCGGTGAAACACTGGTGACGGAGAATTCCGGCCTTATCTGGGCGGTGGCTCGGCGGTTCATTGGCCGCGGCGTGGAAACCGACGACCTGTATCAGCTGGGCTGCATGGGCTTTTTGAAAGCGGTGGAAGGCTTTGACACGGCCTTCGGTACCCAGTTTTCCACCTATGCCGTGCCGAAAATCTCCGGGGAAATCCGTCGCTTCCTTCGGGATGACGGCGCAGTGAAGGTTTCCCGCAGCCTGAAGGAACAGGCGGCCTCCATTAAGAGCATCCGCACCCGGCTTACGCTGCTCCTGGGGCGGGAGCCCACCATCGGGGAGCTTTCCGACCAGACGGGGCTGACACCGGAGGAGATTGCTCTGGCAGAAACAGCCACCGCTGCCACCGAGTCCATTCAGCAGCAAACCGGCGAGGATGGCTTCACCCTGGAAAACATCCTGACGGATACGGAATCCGAGGAGCGGATGGTGGAGAAAATTGCGCTTCGCCAAGCCATCGAGAAACTGCCGGAGCGGGAGAAGCTGGTGGTGAAGCTGCGCTACTTCCACTGCCTGACCCAACAGCGGGTGGCAAAGGTGATGGATGTCAGCCAGGTGCAGGTGTCACGGATTGAGAAAAAAGCCTTGGATAAAATCCGGGAATTCATGCAATAGAACCTCTTTACCTTTTGACGAAAATGCGGTAAAATAGACGCATCTTACAGAATAGTCAGGTGTATCTATGACCGAACAAATGGAATCCAGATTCATTGCCGCCAGAAGAAAGTATATTGCCGCACGTTTTTCTCAGCTCAACGAGATGCAGCAGCAGGCCGTGCTTGCCACGGAGGGACCGCTGCTGCTGCTGGCCGGTGCCGGAAGCGGCAAGACCACCGTGCTGATTAACCGCATTGCAAACCTCATGCGCTATGGCCGGGGCAGCGACAGCCGGGAGGTTCCCCGCCGGATGGAGGAAGGCGATGTGCTGTTTCTGGAGGGGCTGAG
>URPI01000101.1 GCA_900549705.1 uncultured Eubacteriales bacterium | reverse complement strand
CATCCAAGGAGGCGCCCGCCTGATAAAAACCGTAAAGCTCATTGATATCCTTGATAAACTTTCGATTCAGAAGATGCAGCGGAATATTCTGGGGGCAAACACGGCTGCATTCGCCGCAATCGGTGCAGCGGGAAGCCACATGAAACGCCCGGATGACATGAAACAGCTTCTCCTCAAAGGTGTTGGCAGCAGCCTTGTTCTGCACCCCGGAGGCAGGGTTATCAAATACGCACTTTTCGCAGCTGCAAGCAGGACACACGTTCCGGCAGGCATTGCAGCGGATACATTTGCTTAACTCTCCCTGCCAGAAATGAAAGCGCTCGTCCGGTGTCATCGCTTCCAGCTTCGTCACTTCTTCAAAGCGGGCAGAATCTGTATCTTTCCCCTGCTGGCCAATCAATTCGTCAAAATCCGCGATGTGCTTACTCTTGCAGGTTCTGCATTTTCCCAAAAGGGCATCCTTCTTTGCAACGATCTTTTCGCCGTACAGGGTATGGACGTTCAGCACTTCCTCTCCTTCCACAGCCAGAAGGCCTTCACAACCGGCGGCGCGCAGAGATTCTCCATCGCACTTGCCATCACACTGAACGCCCACAGCATAGATATTCTCCCGGTTGATTCGGTGCTCCTTTTGAAGCTGGACGAACGAAAAGCTGTCGCAGGGTTTCAGAAATACGGCAATCTTTCCTTCCTTTTTGCTCTCTGCAATCAGGTACTTGGAAAGATTGGCACCGGAAAAAATATTATAAACAAAGTCCTGCTCCACTTCCTCAGGGGCTATAAAAACGCCGGGAGTCAAATCGTAGAAGAATTCGCCGGTTCTCCAGCCCAGCACCCTCTGAACCACTCCAGAGTGAAGAAGCTCCAACGCCTTTTCCTTTACTCCTTGCATCTCAAGTCCTCCAGCTTCTTATTCTCGCCCATGGCAGTGATGGTCTTTACAAAATCGTTCATGGTAGCAGCAAACTTCACACCCTCGGCGGCGGAAACCCACTCCACACGGGTGCGCTCCCGCTCAATGCCCAAAAATTCCAGCATAGAGAACAAAAGCGTCATTCTTCTGCGGGCATAGTAATTGCCGGTGGTGTAGTGGCAGTCGCCGGGGTGGCAGCCGCAGAGAATCACACCGTCCGCGCCTCGTTGAAAGGCCCGCAGAATGAACACAGGGTTGAGGCGGCAGGAGCAGGGAATCCGAATGATTTTTACGTTCGCGGGATACTGCAGCCGATTGGTGCCGGACAGGTCGGCACCGGCATAGCTGCACCAGTTGCAGCAGAACGCAACGATGGTGGGCGTCCATTCTTGATTTATTTGCATATTGCATCCACCTCTGCCATAATCTGTCTGTTGGAGAACCCTTTCAAATCCATTGCGCCACTCATACAGGCAACGGTGCAAGCACCGCAGCCCTGGCAGACCGCCGGATTGACCTGAGCCACCCGCCGGAGAACAGTGGTTCGATTGGGTCCACGAAATTCCTTATTGATGTAAGTGATAGCACCATAGGGGCAAACCTTTTCACAGCTGGAGCAACCGTTGCACATCGACTCATCCGGCTGAGCGGTACAGGGATTGCACAGCAACTGACTTTTGCTCAAAAGGCCAATAACTTTTGCAGCGGCGGCACCGGCCTGGGCAACGGTCTCTGGAATATCCTTGGGACCCTGGCAGGCACCGGAAAGGAAAATGCCGGCAGTCGGGCTCTCCACAGGCCGCAGCTTTGGGTGTGCCTCGGTGAAAAAGTCGTTGGTATCCATAGAGGCAGTAAGCATGGTTGCCAGAGAACGAGCGCTCTTATCCGGCTCAATGGCAGCCGCCAGAACCACCATATCCGCGTCAATGTGAAGCTGATGGTTATCCAGCAAGTCGGATGCCTGGACTTTCAAGACTCCGTTTTGAGGAACGACCTTGCCCACCATGCCCTTGATGTAGTGGACACCGTACTCCTCTACTGCTCTGCGGTAAAACTCATCAAAGTTCTTACCTGGCGTCCGCACATCGATATAGAATACATACACCTCCGTGTCGGGGTATTTTTCCCGGCACAGCATGGCGTGCTTGGCGGTATACATACAGCAAATTTTGGAGCAGTACGGCTTGCCCTTCTGCGCCCCGTCGCAGCGAGAACCAACGCACTGCACAAACACGATGGTGTGGGGGTGCTTTCCGTCCGAGGGACGCAGCAATGTGCCGCCGGTGGGGCCTGCGGCATTCATCAGCCGCTCAAATTCCAAACTGGAAACCACATCCGGGCTCTGCGCGTAGGCGAACTCGTTGAATTGGCCCAAATCAATGGGATTGAAACCGGTGGCCGCCACAATAGCACCGTATTCCTCCTCAATCAACTCATCCTTTTGTGTATAGTCGATGGCTCCGGCAGAGCACACCCTGGCACAAACACCACACTTGCCTTTTTGCAGCATATTGCAGTAGTCCGAGTCGATGGTTGCCACCTTGGGCACGGCCTGGGCAAAGGGAATGTAAATGGCCCGGCGGGTATCCAGCCCCAGATTGAATTCGTTCGGAACCTTTTTCTGGGGACACTTCTCGGTACACAGGCCGCAGCCGGTGCATTTGGTTGTATCTACAAAACGTGCCTTCTTGCGGATGGTCACCTTGAAATTGCCCACAAATCCCTTCACCGCCGCCACCTCAGAGTAGGCGTAGATGTGGATTTTCTCATTTTGGGCACAGTCCACCATCTTTGGTGTCAGAATGCAGGCAGCGCAGTCCAGAGTTGGGAAGGTCTTATCGATCTGGGTCATCTTGCCGCCAATGGTGGGCTTCTTTTCCACAATGTCCACCTCAAAGCCTGCATCCGCAATATCCAGTGCGGTCTGGATTCCGGCAATGCCGCCGCCGATGACCAGCGCACGCTTTTTCACCGGACTGGTTCCGGCTTGCAGGGGCGCATTCAGCATAACCTTTGCAATGGCAGCTCTGCCCAGGATGATGGCCTTTTTCGTAGCCTCCGCTTTATCCTTATGAATCCAAGAGCACTGCTCTCGGATGTTGGCAATCTCTACCATATAGGGATTCAGGCCAGCCTTTTCACAGGTTTTGCGGAAGGTGTTTTCGTGCATTCTGGGAGAACAGGAACACACCACAACACCAGTAAGACCAAGCTCACGCACCTTCTCCTGAATCAAATCCTGGCCGGTTTGGGAGCACATATATTGATAATTCGTGGAGAACACAACGCCGGGTTCCTTGCTGAGTGCCTGAGAAACCGCCTCCACGTCCACCGTTGCTGCAATGTTACTGCCGCACCAGCAAACAAAAACGCCTATCTTCTGCATTGTGTCCCTCCTTACCTTTTATACTTGCGGAAAGCGCTGGTGATGGCTTGCTGCGGCATATCCGTATCCAGGAGCGCCGGGATTTGCTCCGGTGTCAGGTGATTGCTCCCCTGCTGCCGAATGACCGTCAGACGAACCGCCTCAATGAGCTTCGCAGGCTCCACATTTCTGGGGCAACGTTCCACGCAGGCAAAGCAGCTCAGGCAGGTGTAGATACCACGGGAGCACATCAGCTCCTCAATGCGGCCATTTTCCACCATAGAAACGAATTGATGGGGGTGGTATTCCATTTCGTCATAGGCAGGGCAGGCACCAGAGCACTTGCCGCACCTCATGCACTTTCTTGGGTTGACACCGGAGATGGACATAATGGTGTCCAGCAAAATCGTATCAGCCATTGTCCTCCTCCAATCCCAGCGCCTCAAAAAGCAACTCTGTAAAGTATTTGACAGGAACAACTCTATTTGTATTCCTGGTCAGATTGTACATACACAGCGGGCAGGCAGTAATAAGCAGCTCTGCACCATGGCAGGCAGCATCATCCAGAACCTTCTGCGCCTGTTTCGCGGCATATCCCGCATTTTCGAGGGTGGTATAGCCGCCGCAGCACTCATTGCGCATGGCATAGGTTACCGGCTCCGCCCCCAGCGCCCGAATGAAATCCTCCATGATGGTGGGATTTTCCGGGTCATCGAAGCCAAGCTCTTTGCTGGGACGCAGCAGCAGGCAGCCATAATAGGCACCAATTTTCCTTCCGGTCAGGGGCTTTTCCACCTTTTCCTTCAAGGCTTTCCAGCCGATTTCATCCCGCAAAACCTCCAGGTAATGCACAACCTCTGCCTCTCCGCCATAGGGAACCTCCAACCTGAGATAGTTGTTGACCTTCTGGCGGATGTCACCCTGGGTGCGCATATCGTTGTTGACACGCCTGAGAACATGGTAACAGGCAGAACACATGGTCACCAGCTTCCCACCGGTCTCACGCGCCGCGCACAGTGCCCGGACAGAAGAAAGCCTTGTTGCAATCTCGTCCCTTGCCATGGGATAAACGCCGCCGCAGCACTGCCAGTCTGGAATTTCCTCCAGCCGGATGCCCAGTGCCTGAGCCGCCTGCCTGCCACAGTGATCCAATGCCGTGCCCGTTGTTTTCAGTGTGCAGCCTGGAAAATAACTGTATGTCATGATTGGAGCCTCCGCATCAAATCATTTCTTCTGGGTGGAATACTTCGTCAAATTTCTCACTTGTTAAAAATCCAAGCTCTACACAGGCCTGCTTGAGGGAAATATTCTCCCGGAATGCCTTCTTCGCTGTCTTTGCAGCATTTTCATATCCGATATAGGGATTCAGAGCAGTGACCAGCATCAGGGAATTATGCAGATTGTGATGCATCTTCTCCCGATTTGCGCGGATGCCAACGGCACAGCGGTCATGAAAAGACTGGATGGACTCTGCCAGCAGCCGGGCAGACTGGAGGAAGTTATAAGCCATCACAGGCATAAAGACATTCAGCTCAAAATTGCCCTGGCTGGCTGCAAAACCGATGGTAGCATCGTTGCCCATAACCTGCACAGCCACCATGGTAACGGCCTCACACTGTGTGGGATTGACCTTACCCGGCATAATGGAGGAGCCGGGTTCGTTTTCAGGAATGAAGATTTCGCCCAGCCCGTCTCGGGGGCCGGAGGCCAGCCAGCGTACATCGTTGGCAATCTTCATCATGTCTGCTGCCAGCGCTTTCAGTGCACCATGAGCAAACACCAGCTCATCCTTGGAGGTCAAGGCGTGGAATTTATTGGCAGCCGTGACAAAAGCCTTGCCTGTTATATCGGCAACCTCCCGGGCAACCTGCTCCCCGAACCCCTTAGGGGCATTCAGACCAGTGCCCACAGCCGTTCCGCCCAGAGCAAGTTCCCGCAAACCGGGAAGGGACAGCTCCAACATGGCATAATCCCGCTCCAAGCTGGTTCGCCAACCAGAAATCTCCTGTCCAAAGGAAATGGGTACGGCATCCTGCAAATGGGTTCTGCCGGATTTTACTGCATCCCTGTTCTCCTGTTCCAGCTGCCGGAAGGTCTTTACCAAGGTGTCCACTGCCGGCAGCACCCGGTTTTCAATGGCATATACCGCTGCAATGTGCATCGCCGTGGGGAAGGTATCGTTGGAGGACTGGCTCATGTTAACATCGTCGTTGGGATGCACCAGCTTTTTCCCGGCAATCAAGTTCGCCCGGTTGGCGATAACCTCGTTGGTATTCATGTTGGACTGGGTGCCGGAGCCGGTCTGCCAGACAACCAAAGGAAAATGGCCGTTGAGTTCACCTGAAATGACCTCCCCGGCGGCCTTTTCAATGGCAGCCAGCTTTTCATCCGTCATTTTTTCGGGCTTCAGTACATGATTTGCTCTGGCAGCCGCCAGTTTCAGGATACCAAAGGCATGGACGATCTCCTCCGGCATGGTTTCAATCCCAACACCGATGGGAAAATTTTCGTGACTGCGCTGAGTTTGCGCACCCCAATATTTGTCGGCAGGGACCTGCATTTCCCCCATAGAATCATGCTCAATACGATATTCCATCGCTTTGCTTCTCCTTATCGTATATCAATTGCGGAAATGGTTTCTTTCAGCTTATTGGCGCTTTTGTGAAGCTTTTCCAATTCTTCTTCATTCAGGTCGTTCATAATTTTGCCGCGAATTCCATCATCATCCACAATGCACAGCACACTCAAGCACACATCGGAAACGCCATACTCCCCGTTCATCATCGTAGAAACAGTCAGCGCCGTGCCGGAGCCATTGAGGATGCACTTAATGATATGGCACACGGAGAAAGCCACTGCATAAAAGGTCGCCCCCTTGGACTGGATGACAACCGCACCGGATTTGCGCACCCGATCCTCAAATTCCTCAAAGTTCCCATTGAACTTAATTCGCTCCGGGTGCGGCGCGTGAGTCTTATACATATCTACCCGGTTATTAGAAATGGTTGCCAGCGACCAAGGCACAAAGGAAGAGTCGCCGTGCTCGCCATAGACATGGGCGTGAACATTCTTAGGGCTGATTTGGAATTCCTTTGCCAGCTCGGTTTGCAGACGAACGGTATCCAGTACGGTACCGGAACCAATGATGTGCTTAGCAGGGATGCCGGAAATTTTGTGGAACACATAAGTCATCACGTCCACCGGATTGGACACGATGATATAAATGGCATCGGGGGCATACTTCACAATGTCTGGCGTAATCTGCTTCAAAATATTGACATTGGTCTGCGCCAGCTCCAAACGAGACTGACCGGGCTTCCGCGCCACACCGGAGGTGATAATCACGATGGAGGAGCCAACCGCATCCTCGTAATGGCCTGGCCGGATGATTGCGGGCGCGGTAAATCCCGTGCCCTGGTAGATATCCATTGCCTCACCAAAGGCTTTTTGCTCGTTAATATCAATCAAAAGGATCTCCGTTGCAATGTTCATAGCCACCAGGTCGTTTGCAATGGTGGAACCGACGCTGCCTGCGCCCACAATGGTGATTTTTGTACTCATGATATTTGCTCCTTTCAGCCGCTTTTCTGATGTTTTCTTTCAGTAAAATTATATCTATATCAGTCATAAATGTGAAACTGATATTTTCTATGGGTGCTCCCAGTTTTCGATATAGCAGAAAATACAAATCCGCCTATAAAAATCTTCGCCAGTTAAGCTGTCTGCACAAGTCAGGCAGCCGTCGGAGTGCAAAATGGAAGGGACTTCCCTGCTATAACGCATTTGGGACATTGAACTCAGGACTTATGGTCATTCCATTTTGGAATGACTCTTGGAAATTTTTTGAAAACATTGGGAATTTTTCAGCGCTCATCCCGTATTTTTTCTCTGCAACAGTGAGCAATGGTTGCGATAACCTTTTCAGGCTCGGCGGTTTTGCCAGATGGGCATACGCCCAAGTGGTTTCCATTCTCCCACACGAGCATTTTTTCATTATTCATTATACGCCTACTTTGAGAATAATTCCATAGGCTTCATCGATTTTCCCTGTTTCATCCATCACTTTTTCTCATTGACAAGGGAATCACAGATGGGTACAATGAGCGTGGGAGTATCCCACCAATGATTTGAAAGGAAGCGTTACCATGAGCAAGTATGCAGGCACACAAACCGAAAAAAATCTGATGGCCGCATTTGCCGGCGAATCCGAAGCACGCAACAAATACACCTATTTTGCCTCGAAGGCAAAGAAAGACGGCTATGAGCAGATTGCTGCTCTGTTTCTGAAAACCGCAGAAAACGAAAAGGAGCACGCGAAGCTGTGGTTCAAAGAGCTGAACGGTATTGGCTCTACCGCCGAAAACCTGAAAGCCGCTGCCGAGGGCGAAAATTACGAATGGACGGATATGTACGAGGGTTTTGCCAAAACCGCCGAGGAGGAGGGCTTCCCGGAGCTGGCCGCCAGATTCCGTCTGGTTGCGGCCATTGAAAAGCATCATGAGGAGCGCTATCGGGCACTGCTTCATAATGTGGAGACAGCACAGGTGTTTGCCAAGAGTACGGTTAAAGTTTGGGAATGCCGAAACTGCGGCCACATCGTTATCGGCGAAAAGGCACCGGAAATCTGCCCCACCTGCAACCATCCGCAAAGCTACTTTGAGGTTCGCGCAGAGAATTACTAAGGAGAAAAATGGATGCCTCCCTTTTTTGAGGAGGCATCCATTTTTATACGCTTTTGGGGCGCACCAC
>URPI01000100.1 GCA_900549705.1 uncultured Eubacteriales bacterium | reverse complement strand
GAAGTGCCGCTTGTCAAAAAATCCAGCTTCCCCCCGGGGGAAGCCAAGAACTCAGGAACCATCAAATATTACCATTCAACGAACCACTCAGTTGCGTCAGCTTCGGGAGGCTAAGAGCCTCCCCTACTGGGCGTGTGCCGATATTTGAGCGCTCCAAAATTTTGAAGTACACCCCCTCAGTCAGCCCGTTCGGGCTGACAGCTCCCCCAGAGGTGGAGCCAAGAGCACTTCGTGCCAGCGGCGGCACTGCCGCCTATGCTTTGTGGCCGCCGATTTGTCCGTTACGGGAAATGGTGGTGGCTCCCTCCTCCAAATCCATGCCGCGGACAATGGCGTTCTTTCCAAACTTCCGCTTGATTTCCAGCATTGCCCTCTGGCGGCGTTTTTCCCGCTCCAAATCCGCGTCCTCTTTTTCACGCTGTTGGGCATTCCCAAATAAATCCATCTGCTCAAACTCCTGCCGGGGGGCATCCTCCCGTTCCAGGAAATTGGCAGTGAGGTTCAGGCGGCGCACCAACAACTCCCGGTTGGAAATCCGGTCATACAGCGCCGTCACCGCCTCCATGATTTTCCGGGTGGAGGACATCCGCCGCTCCAGATTCACTGTACCGTGGGTGGGCTTTGGGATTTTGCGTCCATAGCCGTCGGTGGTCACTGCGCCTTTGTAGCGTGCCCGAATTTCCGGGCTGGTCAGGCTCTCCACATCGTAGCCGATGGTGAGGGTCAGCTGGTTGGTTGTCAGCCTCTTTTCCACCAGGTCCAGGGTCAGCTGGTCAGCCATTTCCCGCACCACCAGCCGGGTCTTCTCCCAGTCATAGGGGCAGGTCAACACCTGGCCGCTGCTGACGGAGTTGGCCGAAGGCTTGTATGCCTTGATGTCCGCAATGGTGCATGGCTCGTACCCCCAGGCGTGGTCAATGAGCAGCTCTGCATTCACGCCGAACAGGCGGTAGAGGAAGTCCTCATTGTAAAAATCCGTCTGGCTCCCCAGGGAGCACCGGGCAATATCCCCCATGGTATAAAGGCCGTTCTTTTCCAGCTTTTTGGCATAGCCCCGCCCCACTCGCCAGAAGTCGGTCAGGGGACGGTGATCCCACAGCAGCTGCCGGTAGCGAATTTCGTCCAGCTGGGCAATCCGCACGCCCCGACTGTCCGGCTCCACGTGCTTTGCAACAATGTCCATGGCAACCTTGCACAGATACAGATTGGTGCCGATGCCAGCTGTTGCAGTAATGCCGGTGTGCTCCAACACCTGCCGAATCAGCATCTCCGCAAAGCCCCGGCCATCCACCCCGTAGATTTTCAGATAGGGAGTGGCATCGATGAATACCTCATCAATGGAATAGACGTGAATATCCTCCGGCGCAACGAATTTCAGATACATTTCATAGATTTTAGCGCTGACGTGCATATAGTGCTCCATCTGAGGTGGGGCAACAATATAGTCCACCGCCCAATCCCGGTGCTGGCACAGCAGTGCAGCATCACAGCTCTTTCCGGTGAGCTGGCGGTTGGGCGCACATCCCTGCCGCTGGGCGTTCACCTGCGCCACACGCTGCACCACCTCAAACAGCCTTGCCCGCCCGGGAATGCCATAGGCTTTCAGGGCGGGAGACACCGCAAGGCAGATGGTCTTTTCCGTCCGTCCGGCATCCGCCACCACCAAATTGGTGCGCAGAGGGTCAAGCTCCCGCTCCACGCACTCTACCGAAGCGTAAAAGGATTTTAAATCGATGGCAACATAGGTTTTTTCCATGTCGGCGGTGTGTCCTCCTTTCCTGGATTCTATAATGTGCTATCAGAGCGCTCACCCCACCGTTCCCTGGTGCGAAGCACCCTTGGCTCCACCTTTGGGGGAGCTGCTGAGCGAATGCGAAGCTGAGGGGGTGCACTACGAAACACCGAAGCGTTTCAAAACTACGCACGACACCCTCTCAGTCAGCCCGTTCGGGCTGCCAGCTCTCCCAGAGGGAGAGCCACGGGCACTTCGTGCCAGCGGGAGGCTAATAGCCTCCCCTACAATGACGGGGCATATACCAGTGCCGCCATTTTCATTTATTTTCCCGTAGAGCCAAAGCCGCCCTCGCCCCGCTGGGTGGCAGAGAGGCTGTCCGTCTCCACATATTCCGGCATGAGAATGGGCGTGACCACCAGTTGGGCAATGCGTTCGCCCGAGGCAACGGTCTGGGACTCTGTTCCATGGTTGTGCAGGGCTACAATAAACTCGCCCCGATAGTCGCTGTCAATCACGCCCACCTTGTTGGCCGGGGCTAATCCCCGCTTACAGGCAAGGCCGCTGCGGGCATATACCAGCCCCACATACCCCACCGGCAGCTCCATGGCAAGCCCCGTGGGAATAAAAGCGGTCTCCCCGGGTGCAACGGTCACCGGCGAAGCCAGGCAGGCATACAAATCCGCTCCCGCTGCGCCAGGGCTGCCAAAGGTGGGCATCAGTGCGTTTTCTCTCAATTTCTTAACCGCAATTTTCATCTTTACTTCATTCCCCTTCCGTCTCCCTGCCAGTCCTGCCAGAGCACTACCTGCCCGGCTGCCAGGGAGGCCGGGACATCAATCAGCCGCTGGTTCTCGGAGCCACGGAACCGGAGGGAGAGATTCTTCTTCTCCTCCACAAAGGGTCCGTCCACCAGCACATCCAGATAGCTCAAATATTCCTGCGTCACATCCCAGTCCCCAAGCCTACCGGAGAGAATATCCCGGTCAAACAGATACCCAGAGAACGCCCAGATGCTTTTGTCCGGCATAGCCCCTTTGATTTGCCGCAGCAGTTCCACAATGGCCTTCTGGTTCTGAGGCTCAAAGGGCTCGCCGCCCAGCAGGGTCAGCCCCCGGATGTAGCTCGGCTTCAGCATGGTGAGAATCTCATTGATGGTCTCCTGGGTAAAGGGCTTTCCGTAGCCAAAATCCCAGGCCACCTCATTAAAGCAGCCCTTGCAGTGGTGGGTGCAGCCGGAGACAAACAGGCTGACACGCACTCCGGGGCCATTGGCAATGTCACAATTCTTAATTTCCGCGTAATTCATTTTTATCCCCTCGTCCTAAAAAACCGCCGCAGAAATGACCGCGGCGGCTTTTTTTATTTCTTTGATTTCTTGGTGGTCTTCGTGGTCTTATCCGGCTTTCCCGTGAGCTTCTTTAACTTTTCTGCCACCCAGGCTGTCGCTTTTTTCAGCCAGCCCCAGATGCACACGCACAGCCCCGCCAGGAGCACAGCAACCAGCTTGCACCAGCCCCAAACCGTTTTCAGGCCGTCCACGGTGTTTTTCCAAAAGCGTCTTGCGCCCCGCTTGGCTTCCTCCCAGTTCCATTGACCACGCTGGGGGCTGTCTGTGCCCTTGGCCATATCCTCGTTGGGATAATCCGCCACATACTGCTCCCACAGCTCCATTTTTCCCTTCTTGCGCAGGCCGGATTTCACGAACTTGCGCACCAAATCATAGATAACTGCGAACAGCGGCACACCCACAATCATGCCGGGCAGACCCCACACACCGCCGAAGAAGATGATGGCGAACATCACCCAGAAGCCGGAAATGCCGATGCGGTTGCCCATGATGCCGGGGCCAATCACGTTGCCGTCCAGCTGCTGCAAAACAATCACAAACACCACAAACCACACTGCCTGAATGGGGCTTTCAATGAGAATCAGCAGTGTGGAAGGAACTGCGCCAATCAAAGGGCCGAAGAAGGGAATGATATTTGTCACACCCACAAAAACGGAAATCAGCAGCGTATTGGGAATGCCCAGAATCAGGCAGCCAATGTAGCAGAGGATGCCGATAATCAGCGAGTCCAGAATCTTGGCATCAATAAAACCGCCGAACATTCTGTCCACCACCCCAATTTCCTCCAGCAGGATGTTGGCTGCTCGCTCGTTGAGGGTGCTGCGGACAATCAGAACACCCTGCCGCGCAAAGCGTTTGCGGCTGAACAGCACATACACTGCCACAATCAGACCGATGACCAGATTATACACACTACGCGCCATATTGTAAACACTGGAGCCCACACTGGAAACCAAGGTGGTAATCTGGGGGATGGTTTCCCGAATCCAGGCATTTACTGTGGTAGAGAGCTTGTCATAGCTGGTGTTGAAGAACGTGAACACGCTGTCCATGTACTCGTTTTCACCGAAGGTCTCCTCTGCCCAGGAAATGAAGGTCTCAATTCTGCCAGGAATGGTCTTGCCCAGGGTAATCAGGCTCTCCACCACCTGGGGCACAATCATGGCCGCCAACGCATAAACCATCAGCAGTCCCGTCAGGAGACTGCCGAACACTGCCATACTGGATGCCATTTTCTTCATCTTATCCGGGAGGTGCTTTTCCAGGAATCGCTCATAGGTATTACACAGCGGGCGCAGCAGATAAGCCACTACTCCGCCATAAATAAACGGAGCCAGAATGCCGGAAATATTCTTGAGCCATACACCGATTCCCTGAAGCCGATAGAGCAGAAAAAACAAAACCACGCTCAGGCTGATGGAACCGAAGCCTGACAGCATCAAATAGAGATACCGTTTCTTTTTTGGGTCTTCCATGGTATCCCTCCTTCTTTTCTATTATTATCGTGCTCAGTATACCAGCTTCCGGGGTTCATTATATGAACAAAGTGTGAATTATTTTTCATCACCTGGTAAACACTGCTTTCGACGCATTGTCTTTTTCTCAATCTGTGATATAATAGGGAAAATACATATTTTATAGGGATTATCTCCCTGAAAGGAGCAATTATGCCTTACTATTATGGCTATGACTGGACGTATGTCTACCTGGTGCTCCCCTGCCTGATTTTCTCCCTGTGGGCAAGCTGGCGCGTAAACGGCACCTTTAAGAAGTATTCCAAGCAATATTCCTCCCGGGGGCTGACCGGCGCAGATGCCGCCCAGCGGGTGCTGCGTGCCAATGGCGTGTCAGGGGTGCGTATTGAGCGCATCGGCGGCAGCCTCACCGACCACTATGACCCCACCAGCAATGTGATTCGCCTTTCCGACGATGTCTATGGCAGCACCTCCACTGCCGCCATCGGCGTTGCCTGCCACGAGGCAGGCCATGCGGTGCAGTATGCCCAGGGCTATGCCCCCATCAGGCTGCGGGCTGCCATCATTCCGGTGACCAATTTCGGCTCCAGAATGGCCATTCCTCTGATTCTATTGGGTATTCTCTTTTCTTCCCTGGGCAATGCCTCTGATTTCTTCATCAATCTGGGGCTGATCTGCTTTGGCTTCTCCGTGGTGTTCCAGCTGGTGACATTGCCGGTGGAATTCAACGCCAGCCGCCGTGCTCTGGCTGCCATTGAGCAAAACGGGCTTCTGACGGAAGACGAACTGGCCGGT
Source organism: uncultured Eubacteriales bacterium (assembly GCA_900549705.1). Classification (GTDB taxonomy): domain Bacteria; phylum Bacillota; class Clostridia; order Oscillospirales; family Oscillospiraceae; genus Faecousia. The sequence goes on along the minus strand of URPI01000100.1, from coordinate 2,875 downwards.
GCCCGCAAAACCCTGAGCGCCGCCGCCATGACCTATGTGGCTGCCACCGCCGCCGCACTTGCCCAGCTGCTGCGGCTGCTGGTGCTGTTTGGCAACAACAGAAGACGGGACGATTAAAAAGGAGAAACGATATGGCTTCCTGGATGGTTCATCTGCGCATTGCCGACCGGCTGCTGGACAGTCTGCCCGGGCTTTCCGCCGTGGATTTTGTGGTGGGCAACATTGCCCCGGACAGCGGCATCCCCAACGAGGATTGGAGCGAATTTACCCCCAGTGTGATTGTCTCCCACTTCCGGGTGGATCATTCCATTCCAAAGAACATCTGCATCCCGGCGTTTGTGGAGCGGTATTTCACCCCTGAGCAGCGCACAAGCTACACTCCGGCGCAAAATTCCTTCTTTCTGGGGTATCTTGTCCACTTGATGACCGACCAGCTGTGGAGCGCCAAAGTGCTGACTGCCCTGAAGGAGCGTTTCCCCGACCAGTGGCAGGCAGACCGGCAGGGGCTGATTGTCCGCGCAAAAGAAGACTGGTATGACCTGGATTACAAGTATCTGCGCCAGCACCCGGATTTCCGTTCCTTTCGGATTTATTCCGGTGCGATAGGCTATCAAAACGTATTTATGAGTGAATTTGCCCCGGATGCCTTTGACAACCGGCGGCAGTACATCACTTCCTTCTATCTGGAAGAAAACGACCACCTTGACCGGGAATATCCCTATCTAACCGAAGGACAGATGGACGGGTTTGTTTTGGATGCCTCCGCAGAGATTCTCTCCCGCCTTCATTTGGAATACGGAATTTGACGAAAAATCCCAGAACGATTGCATGAGTAAATAATTTGTAAAGGATAGGGGCTCTTAGCTCCCCGCCGTTCCCGGAACAGATGGGTACATGGAATGGTGTCAGCTCTCGCAACCTCCTCTTGGCTTCCCCCGAGGGGAAGCTGCCGGGATTGACGGCACTTCGGAACCGGCAAGCCCGGCTGATGAGGGGTGGCGAGAGCTAGAAAGTTCAAAAATCCCCGTTGAATGGTACAAAACTGAAACAAATGCCATTTATCCGGCTGCATTCATGAACAAACCTGTCGCCGCCCCTCATCAGTCACGACAAAATATCGGTTCCGAAATGCCGATATTTCATCGTGACAGCTTCCCCCCGGGGGAAGCCAAGGGGTGCTAACCATAAGCTGAATCCACACAACGCAGCCGGTTCTTCCAGTTCTTCATATCAACGATGCGTTCATGCGATCATCCCGGAAAAACTCGCCTCCTGCTTGACAAAGGAGGCGGTTTTTTATATAATTTTGTAGAATTTATATTGAATATGAAGGAAAAGAGAATTGAATCATGGAACAATTACAGAAGCAGTATGAGCAGATGGGAATTTCCCCCGCCGTTTACGCATATGGTGAGCAGGCGCTGGCAAATTTGAAGGAGCGTTTTGATACCATTGACCGCATTGCGGAATACAACCAGGCCAAGGTGATTGCCGCCATGCAGAAGAACAATGTGTCCGCTGCCTGCTTTGCTGCCACCACCGGCTATGGCTATGACGACCTGGGCAGAGACAATCTGGAAAAGGTCTACGCCGACGTGTTCCACACCGAGGCCGCCCTGGTGCGCCCCCAGATTACCTGCGGCACCCACGCCCTGACCGTTGCCCTCAGCGCAAACCTGCTGCCCGGCGACGAGCTGCTCAGCCCGGTGGGGCTGCCCTACGATACCTTGCAGGAGGTCATCGGCATCCGGGAAAGCCCCTGCTCTCTGGCGGAATACGGCGTTTCCTACCGTCAAGTGGACTTGCTGCCCGACGGCAGCTTTGATTATGAGCATATCAAGGAAGCCATCAATGAGAAAACCAAGCTGATTACCATCCAGCGCTCCAAGGGCTACGCCACCCGCCCCACCTTCTCCGTCACCCAGATTGGCAAGCTTATCTCCTTCTGCAAAGCCATCAAGCCCGACGTGCTGGTGATGGTGGACAACTGCTACGGTGAGTTTGTGGAAACCATTGAGCCTTCCGACGTGGGTGCGGACATGGTAGTTGGTTCCCTGATTAAGAACCCCGGCGGCGGCCTTGCCCCCATCGGCGGCTACATCTGCGGCACGGAAAAATGCGTCAGCCGCTGCGCTTTCCGGCTCTCCGCTCCCGGTCTGGGACAGGAGGTGGGCGCGAACCTGGGTTTGATGCCTGCGCTGTATCAGGGCTTCTTTATGGCACCCACGGTGGTTGCCGGTGCAGAAAAGGGCGCTGTGTTTGCCGCCAATCTCTATGCGCCTCTGGGCTTCCGGTGCGTGCCCGGTGCCAACGAAACCCGGCACGACATCATCCAGGCAGTAGAGCTGGGCAGTGAAGCCGGCATGATTGCCTTCTGCAAGGGCATTCAGGCCGCCGCTCCCGTGGACTCCTACGCCGACCCCCTCCCCTGGGATATGCCCGGATATGAGGACAAGGTTATCATGGCAGCCGGCGCTTTTGTTCAGGGCAGCTCCATTGAGCTTTCGGCGGACGGCCCCATTCGTCCCCCCTATGCTGTTTATTTCCAGGGCGGTCTGACCTGGTTCCATGCCAAGCTGGGTATCCTCATGAGTTTGCAGAAAATGGTGGACGCAGGGCTTGCTGAGGTAAAATAAGCAAAGCCCCCTTGACCCCCGAATGCTCTGCATTGAATGGCGTGTAATCATGGTTTTGCACCGCCAGCCCCCGTTTTCCACCGCACCTGTAGGGGCGGCTCGAAGCCGCCCGCCAGCGGCAAAACCGCTCGGGTTGCCAGGTTGGCGACCCCTACTAGAGCGTACAGGCTAAAGGTTTGCACCGCTTGGCTTCCCCCGGGGGGAAGCTGGATTTTTTATCAAACGGCACTTCGGAACCG